>JBLMXD010000086.1:0-8670 GCA_050257575.1 Alphaproteobacteria bacterium
TTTCCCGTTTCTCTCGCTGACGCAGTGTGGTCAGCATGCGCGGGTAATCCTGAGTGGTAGTGAGCACTTCGTCGCCGGGTTTGAAATCCATGCCCATGAGCAGCGTCTCGAGCGATTCGGAAGCGTTGCGCGTGATCGCGATTTCTTCGCGATCGCATCCGAACAGCTCGGCCAATCCGGTGCGAATAGTCTCGCACTGCGGCTCGAGAATTTGCCACATGGTGTACGCGGTGGCTTCTTCCTGTTCCCAGATGTAACGAACCAGCGCCTCCGTCACGATCCGGGGGCTGGGGGAAACGCCGCCGTTGTTCAGATTAATGATGCCACGTGTAACGCTGAAGGCGTTTTGGATAGTCGCCCAATAATCTTCATCTGCGGCTGCTTCTTCCGGCGTGAGACGCGCAATGTTCTTCGCCGCTGCTTCGACGTTCCTTAACAACGACGCGACTGTTCCCGAAGACAGCGCCGCCAGACCGAGGCTTTTGCCGCCGAGAGAAATGAAATCACGTCGTGTGCGCACCTGTGGGATGAAGTGTGAATTAAGAATTCAGAAGGGAGAAGAAAGAATGGAGCTGGATTAACATCCGGTCCGCCCGTGCAATCATTCTACTGAGCGAGTTGAGTACGTGCCCGGTATTCCGGTGTGCCGCGCTTGTAAGCGCCTTTCACCCATGCATCACGTGTTCTTCTCAGGGTAAAAGCCACGGCCATCTCCCTGACCACAGCCGGGGGAAGCATCTCTCTCGTTCTGCGGCTTGGATGAGCAAGGTTCCAAAGCGCTCGCGCTCGATAATGTTCATACAACCGTAGGAACTCGGCGAGATAGGTTTGCGCCAGAGCGGTGCTCCCCTTGATTTCGAGAAGGTTCTCATCGTTGTGATTTGTGGAGTTCGCGCTCAGGTTCGCCGACCCGGTAAAAATTGTGGGCCTACGGGTTTCGGCGTCGATGATTATGAACTTATGATGAATATGAATCGCCGGCGGTCCCTTTTTGGCTCCGCCCTGTGGCGGCGGCAGTGTTGAACGACTACTGAAATCCACCGCACTCAATTCCGGCAGAAAGGACGCCGGCGCATTCCCGGGGCGGAAATACGAGTAGGCGAGCACTTTCTTATCTGTGCGCGAGCGATTGAATAGCGTGACTTGCACCTGCGCCGCGTCGCTCAATCCGCCCGGTGCTTCTCCGGAGCGGGAGCGATTGTCCGGCTTTGTCTTCTTCGTTGGATCGGAAATGCTGTTGAGCAAACCAAAAAGAAGTCTTTTCCGGTCGCTCGTAGCGAGAAGGGCCTTGATCAGAGCGGGATCGGTCGGACTAAACATGCAGAACATCACCGATTTCTTTGCTCGCTGGACCGCTGTCACAACCGTATCAATCGAGACCCGTTTACCTTTGGGCTCGGGTGAGAAAAATACCCGTACGCCGGCCTTACCGACTCGGATCGTTTTCGACCACCCGGCGCCCCTGGCCGTATTCGCTACTGTTGGATCCTTAGTTAGCAATTCCTGCCGTTGTGCGTAGAGCTTCGTTAGCTGGGCAGAATCAAAGATATGCATCAGGTTTGCCTGACTGGTTAGGCCTTCCGGGGTATAGTTTGCCGAACCCATCAGAACGCGGCCACGTTTCGTGTCAGCAAGAAACTTGTCGTGCATGATGTTCGTCTTTGATCTCGGTGCGCCTTGAAATTTCGAGGAGGTGATAAGCTGAATTGCCGGAACGCTGGTTCGATCGTTTTTGCGGTCCTGATACACCAGGGAGAAATCGCCTTTAAAGTCCTGCATGGCAGGAAGCACCCATTCCTTGTCTGTCAGGTGATAGATGGCGCCCGCGATCGAACCGTCACCGGATAAGATGTCCGGGAAGCCTTGCTGCAACCCATTCGCCAGCCAGGCCATCGCTTTGTCTATAGCGTTTTCCGGGTGCGGAAATTGCCGGGAAAATGACTGAGAACTGACGACCGCGCGGTTGAACCAGGTGGAGATGCCATCCTCGGCATTCTTCGGAACCGTGACTGAAATCGTGACCGCCGCGTTGCGCTGCAGTTTCAAGTCCCGGGGTCCGGTTCCGCGTGCCGGTGTAATGGTGTACTTGAACGTCTTTCCCCGATCACCGTCGTTGATCGCGCCATCCCACCAGAGAAACTTTTGAAAAGGAGCCAGATTGCTTGGCAAAAACCGGGAATTCTTCTTCGGCGCAGTAAACCCGATTTTGTTCAGGAGATAGCCAGCTTTTTGGTTAGGCCTAAAACCCGGCGAACGCAGGATCGCGAAGCCGAGGAAATCGGAAAACCTGGCACCTGCGGGCCAATCCATCGCCAGCAAAACAACGCCGGGTGAAGCATAAGCGCGCGCCTTCGCCTTTCCGGCAGCAGACGCTGCGGGCGCAGTTGAGGAATTGCGCGGCATAGGAAAGCCTCGGCGAAAACAACAGATTGTTCGAAACCTTCGCTGGTAGCAACGCGAAAATTCCGCAGGTTTTCGTTTCCCTGTAACGCCGGCGCGTCGTGCCGAAGCGCTCGAACTGATTCGGCCATCAGTTGTGCATCATCGGCCGCTTATGACGCGAGATCGCAGGTCGTCATTGTTGCGTCTTCTTTTGTGCCTTGCCAGCCGGGGCCTTGCGCGAAGGCTGCTTCGCCAGCGCGAGGCGCTCAAGTTTTTTCCGGCGACTTGCGCGTTTCCTGACGTTGTCTCTGCCGCGGTTGTGTCCCATGACTCTCAACCTTGACCGCTTGTTGCGATGTCGCAACCGGACGAAACCGACGCCTGCGTCTTTGAGGTTGTTGCTGCGTTCGATGCGGCAGGGACGGAGGAGAATCCTGGACTTTCATGATCTCGAATGTCCGAAAGAGCGGACCCAGATCGATTACATCGCTCGCGGCGGATCTCAGTATGTGGCCAAGGTTCGCGGCGACTGACGCGACTTCGACCCGGATCCCATGCCGGCGCAGCTTGGTAGCAAGATAAGCGAAATCGGCGTCACCGGTCACAAGAATCACGATGTCCGGTCGTATTTCGATGGACAACTCGAGCGCGTCGATTGCCATCATGACATCCACGTTCGCCTTGTAATGACCTTCTTCGGCGGGGGCCCCATCTTTGGTCACAACCATGAAGCCGTTGGAGCGGAGCCAATGGACAAACTTATTTTTCCTGTCCCGTTCGTCCTGCCAGGCCGGAGTGGCAGGCGGTAATCCGGCATAAACCACCATCTCAATTAGGTCACGACTGGTGTTCGTCCCGGTGAGAAAGTCGCGCAGCTTTAACCAATCGAGCCCGCGTCCAGCGGTCCGCACGGAACTGCTGACATTCGATTCATCCACCAGTACCAATACCCGGGAACGAGCGTGAATGTCTGGATCTTTTTTGGGCATCCGGACACGATTGAACTACATCTGCGCAAATCTAGCGAGCACTTCGTTTCCACTCGCGGAAATTATCTCCTCGACTACGTCGCGAGGCGGTTTAAGGGTTTGGCATGGCACAAAGAAAAGAAACACCCACACCGACACCTGATCCTCCTCCAAGCAACTAGCCAGTCGGGATCTTCAGCATGATCCAGCGAGCGCCTTTTGAAGCGAGGCGTTTGACGTTTCGTTCACGGTCGGGCAGAAAGCTTCGTCTGTAATCGTAACTGGCCGCAAGCGGCAGCGATGTCGTGGCCTTTTTCGCGTCGCAGAGTTGCGACCACGCCATGCTTTCGCAGGATGGATTGAAATGCTTCCTGCCGCGCACCCGAAGGGCGCGACCATTCCAGGCCTTCGACGGTGTTGTATGGAATAAGATTAATCTTGGCCGACAGGCGCCGCGCGATCTTCGCCAGGTCGCGGGCCTGCTCGTCGGTATCGTTTACGCCGGCGATCAGGATGTACTCCAATGTCATCCTTCCTTTTTTTGCGACGTAATAATCGCACGCTTCGAGTAGGATCTTCAGCGGATACCTTCTGTTCACCGGCATGATCTTGCCGCGCACTTCGTCAGTTGCGCCGTGTAGCGAAAGAGCGAGGCGAAACTGCGTGGACTCATTGGCCAGCTCGCGAATTTGCGGCGCGAGTCCACTGGTCGAAATGGTAACGTGCCGAGCGCCAATGCCAAGGCCCCAGGGCGCATTGATGATGCGTATCGCGCGCAAAAGATTTTTGAGGTTGGCGAGTGGCTCGCCCATGCCCATGAAAACGACGTTATCGATTTTTCCTCCCGTCTTTTTTTCTATCTCGATGAGCTGTTGCACAATCTCGGCCGCGTCGAGATTGCGCGTCCAGCCTTCCAACCCGCTGGCGCAAAACTTGCAGCCATAAGCGCAGCCAACCTGGGTCGAGACGCAAATGGTCCGGCGATCCGAGGATTGGCCATAGAGCGCCGCCGAAGCCGGAATGAGGACCGATTCGATCAGGTTTTGATCGCGTAACCGGAACAGAAATTTCTGCGTGGTGTCTTTCGAGCCAAGAACGCGGACGACTTCCATCCCCGGTGCCTCGAACTGCGCCGCAAGCTCAGCGCGCAACTCGTTAGGTAAATCGGTCATCGCGTCGAACGAGGCCACGCGTTTTTTGTAGATCCATGCGGTGACCTGCTTCGCGCGATAGGACGGCGCGCCGCGTTTTTTTAGAAAATCCGCCAGTTCTTCCAGGATGATTCCGGTGAAGGAGGTTTTCACTGCAAGAATCTACCCGGCATCAGGAAAACGGGAAAACGAATCAGGAACCCCGGAACCCTTTACTGTCAGCGATTTTTCTATTTCGCACGCGCGAGGGAACCAAATGCCGGCCATGGCACGAATTGACGTTACGTGATCGATGCCGTGTAACGGCGTTTGCCTCAGGCAACTGGGCGGATTCCAGAACGCGCCTGAATAGATCGCGGACATTGAAACCACTAAACATGATTATTATGAAAAAACTTAGCAGTCTACTTATAGGTTGTTCACTGGCATTGGCTGGAGCCGCTTTGGCACAACAGCCAGTAGAACAGCAGTCACCATCAAAGAACAAGCGTGTCCCGGAAAAAACGCACGCGACTCAAGCAGAGCCCGGCGCGAATGCGGCGAAATCGCAGGAGAAACCAGCGAAGCAAACCGGCGCGATAAAGGAACGGGGCAAGACGAATGAGCGCAGTGCCGCGAATCACGCTGGCGCTGATAGGGGCCAAAAAACTCATGCAGCTCACGAGTCTATGAACGCTTCGGAAACAGACGTTGCCGCAAAATCGAAGGATGACGCGGCGAATGAGCCCGCTGCCAGAAAAAACCGGAAGGCCCGGACTCACGGGGAATCCGCAAATGCTTCGGTGACGGAGAAAGATGTGTCCGGTCATGGGGCTGGAATGCCTACGCAAGTGGGCAAAGAGCAGGAGCGCAAAAAAGGCCACGGTGTGAAACAACCTCTGACGGAATCGGGTGCAGCTTCAGCGAGTTCGGCGACCAACCAGCAAAAGGTGCAAGCTCATGCGGGAGCGAAGGCGAAGAAGCCCGATGCACAGCAGGTACAGCAGGTGAAATCAGAGCACTCTAGCTTCCGTGCACAGCCAAAGCCGCAACAGGTTCAATCGGTCACTTTCAACCAGAACCATCGGGTTCAAGGAAGTGAACACTGGCAGGGCCAGCAATACGAAGTATTCCGTTCGTATCAGCCGGAATGGCATGACCAGAGCTGGTATCACTCGCATTACCCCAAGGTGACCCTGATCGCTGGCGGTTATTACTTCTTTAACAACGGCTACTGGTTCCCGGCGTGGGGCTACAGTCCCTCAGCTCAGTATTATGCTTACGATGGACCGATCTATGTTGGTCAGCACGCCGTGCCACCGGACCAGGTGATCGCGGACGTGCAATCCTTGCTACAGCAAATGGGCTATTACACGGGCGAGGTTGATGGATTGCTCGGGCCGTTGACTCGGGAGGCGCTCACCGCTTATCAGAACGACAATGGGCTTATCGCCACGGCGGTGATTGATGAGCCGACGCTCGATTCTCTCGGGTTAGCGTAATTTAAACCATTAACCACGAAGCCGCCGGGCAGGGATGCCTCGGCGGCTTTCTGTTTTTAACCTGAAAGCGAGACCGCGTTTGAATCACCGTGGAGGTTGCTTAAGAAGAACATCAAAATTGCCGCGATCGATCTCGCGCAGCACCGCTTGGAATGATTCCTTGCCGATCATGCAACCGCGCACCGTCTCGACAGTGCTGTCGTGTTTGGAATACAAATCGAAGGCTCTTTTGTAGGCCGACCGATCGCGCAGGCGCAAACCGACAAGGATGTAGAGGCGACCGGCGTCCGTCGCATGCGGCAGCAGCTTCTCCAGCTCCGCAATGGCATCAGGCTGGTCCAGGATCGTCCGAAGGGCGGCCTCGTTCTTCGATATGATCCCAGCCGCACCGACGCCACCGAGCGCAAATTGATCCGCATTCTGAAGATCGGACCCGCGCGCGAGCGGAACGACGCAAAGGCTCAGTGCAATAATTCCAACAATCTTGAGTGAAACCAGGCGCATAGGGCGGTCAAACTGCGACAAAACTCAGACACGCCTCCAGTCAGCGCAACTGGGAACCCTTTGTGTTTGTTAACTACCAGGCAACTGCACGCTTTGCGGATAACGAATGCGGTTTCCGGGGTCGTACCGCTGTTTCAGATGTTGGAGACGCGCGTAATTTTCTGCGCCGTAGTAAGCCGTCGGCCAATCCTTGAAAGCGAGGTCGGGGTAGTTTGCGTAATGGCGTGCGATTCCAGCCTGCGCAATGTGATCGCGCATGCGGCCCGCCGCCTCTTGAAGAGCCGCGGCGTGCGAGGGCGATTCCCAGTACGCCTGGGATTCGCCGAGGTAAGGATAAGCACGATGCGGATAAGCGCCGTCTACATCGTTGGCAATGGCGCCTCCGAGGGTGTTGATTTGAAAGATCAGGCCAGGAACGCTTAGCACTTCTTCGAAAATTCCGGGCAACGCAGGGGCGATGTCGGCTATCCCTTTGTAGTATCCGGCGCTGGCGTTTTTGAAATAAACTGGCCCCGGCTCCCCGTAATACCACGACAAGGCTTTCTTGAGAGAAGTCGGGCCTCCGGATGTCGTCTTCTTTGATAGCTCGCCCATCCGACGACGAAAATTCACCAACCCTCTTTGCTCACGCGACCCGATGGTGGTGACAAGCACAGTAACCTGGCTGCCGTTCATGATCCAGGCCGAAAATGACTCGTTAGGCAAATCAGCGCTGGCTTCGAACCAGGTCTCCAGCAATGCTGTGGCCCGTTTCGGGTCGAGTTTGTAGGTGCGAAATTTCCACGACGAAAATTGTGACGGAGCAGGGCGGGTATTGAAGGTCATTTCGGTGACGATTCCGAAATGGCCATTTCCTCCGCCGCGCGCGGCCCAAAGCAAATCCGGCTCCTCATCTGAGTCACGGATTATTCCTGCGCCGTCCACCATTTTGACTCTGCGCAGATGGTCGCAGGTTAGGCCCCATTTTCTGGCAAGCATCCCGTAACCGCCGCCGAGCGTCAGTCCTGCGAGCCCGACTGTTCGGCAGGACCCAGCCGGCAGAAAACGGCCTTTTGCCAAAAGGAACTGGTTCACTTCTTCCAAACGACAGCCGGCGCCCGCGGTGAAAACGCCGGTCTTCGGATCAAGCCGCATCTCGCGCATCAGCGAAACGCTCACCACCAGTCCATCGTCGTTCAGACAAAATCCCTCAAAAGAATGTCCTCCTGCTTTTACGGCGACGGGCAAATTCTCCGCCTTTGCCCGTTCGATAGCGTGTTGAACGCCAGTCTCGGAGATGCAAGGAGCAATGATTTTTGGCCGGCTCAAGATTCCGGCGTTGTAAACCGCCCGCGCAATTGCGTAATCAGGCGCGTCCGGCGTGAGAAATTTGACGCCATCAATGAACGAATCTGATGGCGCTTTTGAGATTCCCGAAGCTCCCTTGGCAAAAATGCCGGAAACATCCGCGAGAATCGCGGTGGCAGCCGCCAGCGATGTGCGGAGAAAGGATCGACGCGTCTGCATGGATCGCTATTTGAGTTACTAACAGGACCGAAACTCCGTGACGATACGAATCCTGTAGCATGAAGGGAGAAACTATGCGGATTGTTACAATGACAGTGATATTGGGATTACCGTGTATGGCACTAGGCCAGACTGCGGACCCGCAACAGACACAGGCGCAAACGAAGGAAACTCAGACTACTGCGCCGGCGAAAGGAAAGAAGACGTACGTGCCCGAACCCGGCAAAGCGAAGGCAAAACCTCAAACGGGAACGAGCGTGAATGGACAAACAAACGTTAAAGGTCGCGCTCATGACGTAAACGCGAATCAACCTGGAGCGCACTCCAGTTCCAGCGAAACGAATGTGAAAAACACCAACGAGACGACGACCGTGAACAAGGAAGAATTCAGATCGCGTCACGCCGAAGTGTTTAGTCTCGGTCGACACCCGAAGGAATTTTTCATCCAACGATACGGGGCGAACCATTTCCATCTGATCGGCAACACGTACTTCGTTTTCGTAGACGGTTGCTGGGTCTCGGTTGATGTAGACGGCTTCGTATATACGGAGCGTGTGATCTGCGCCGGCGATCCGGACTTTATTGAGATTAACTAGCGCATCCCGCGTAACACCAAAGCGCTCCGCCGAAAACGCGGAGCGCTTTTTTTTGCTAGATTGATTTCCCACTCCTGCGCGA
>JBLMXD010000087.1:0-7445 GCA_050257575.1 Alphaproteobacteria bacterium
GCGAGTCTCGTTCGGGCTTGATACGCTCGCAGCGAAAGTTCCATTCCAGGTCCGTAAATTCCGTCAATCTGTTGCCGATACAGTCCATAGCGCGCAAGCGCGATCTGTGCGGAGACGATCACATTCCGTTGCACCATGGGAGGAGCGGTTTCAAATGGTGTGGCGGCGAACACGCCTCCAGGTGAAGTCGCCGGACCTGTGGGAGCCGAAGGATAAACTTGTTGGTTTTGCGGGGGATTGCCAAAATTGCGGACTGGCGGCGCGGGAGTTGCGTTCTGGGCTTCGTCGGACGTTGATTCTTCCGGCGCAGAAGCCGGAGGAGGAGTAGGCGACCCGGACTTAATTTTTGGGCGCGCACCTCCGGACGAATTGATTCCGAGCGACTGTAACGTCTCGCCGTTGAGTTCACCCGTGACCTGAAGCCCGTTGCGAATCTGATAGCGGCGAATGGCTGCGGTAAGAGTCGCATTCGTTTCCCCGCTGATTTCGCCGTAGTAGAAGCCCTGTTCCTTCAATGCCTGTTGCACGTTCTCGATCACTTGATCCGCACGCATCAATGTGAGCGATCCAACGAAGATCAACGCGGCTGCGATTTTGGTTTTCATGCCGATGTCGTTCGACGACGTCGTTCTTTTCTTATTCAGTGCCCCCAGGGTCTGTAGCTGCTAAAACGGATTTCCGCTGACTTAAAGCTTCGCGATATCGTAAGATTCCGTCCGCAACGGCCGCCGCAAGTTGGTCGCGATAGTCTTCGGTCGCCAGTTTCGAGACGTCGTCCTTGTTGGTAAGAAAGCCGCCCTCGATCAACACCGCGGGAGAGGTCACGTTGGCGATCACAAAAAATTGTTTGGCTTGCGTGCCGCGATCGGCAGAGCGGGTCCGCACCACCATCGCTTCCTGAATGAAACCCGCCAGACTTTGGCTTTCCGGCTTCGGCGAGTCCGACGGTGGCCGGGACAAAAACGGAAGCCATGAGGCGAGAGCCGAATCTGAAGTGACCTGGTGCGTAGCGTAGTAAGTTTCCACCCCAGTCGCGACCGGTTTGTTGCCCTCGTTGAAATGAATACTGACAAAAATGCTGTCTCTCACTCGATTCCCGATCGCCGCGCGGTCCGCGAGTGAGACATAAGTGTCCCCGATCCGGGTCATCAACGTATTGACTCCGTCCGAGCCCAACAGGCGATCAACCCGGCGGGCGACATCCAGCGTCAGATCCTTTTCCATGACGCCGCCACACATTGCGCCAGAGTCTCGACCACCGTGACCTGGATCAAGAACGACCGTTGCAAATGGTTTGGCGGGCGCTGCTTTCGATCTTTTTTTAGTCTGCAGTCGCTCCTGTTGATAAAAGGCGATCCAGAACAAAGAGGCAGTCATCAACAATAAGCCAGCAGCCGCCAGTACGTTCCGGAGGTTCTGTTTCATTTGTGATCCCCGCGCGAAGAGTTGCGTTCATAACTTAATCACTTATGAACGAGCGCAATTCCTTATCTGATAACGAACGGTAACGAATTGTACTGGTGCCATCGCGTTCCAGTACTGCTGCTTCGATTGCGGCCCTGGCGAGCTGTTCCCGGCCATGTTGCCTGATTGCGTCGCGCCCCGGCAGCTCCTTCGCTTCACCGGCTCGTAACAACAGGTGTCCGACACTCCATGCATCTAGCGCCGATTTCACCGCTTCTTCAAAACTGCTATCCGGTTTGTGCTCAGTTTTTAGAAATACTTCCATCAGTTCGCCTGATTGCCGCGTGCCGCTGAGCACGGCAAAGTCCTGCCGGGCTCGCGCATACGTGGCGCCGTTGCTCGCGATTTCTCCATCGTATTCGACTCGCAAAAACAAATCATCCTCTGGTCGAGCGCCAACCTCGGCAAAAAGCATCCTGGCCAGATACGGCGGACCGTACACCTGTTCGAATGCGCTTTTCATGACAGGACTGAGCGAATAATGCACGAGCCGCCGCAATGAAACGTCCGCCGCCGAGCGGGTGAAACCCTCCGTGCTGGCCAGTTCAATCGCCGCCATTCGCAGTCGTTCGATGTCGCCGGGATGACCAATCGCTCCCATCCCGATTCGATCGTAAATCTCGAAAAGTTTCTGACGCGTCTGGCCGAGTGTGAGAAACAAGATGCCGTCGCGAAAGCCGAGCGTCGCAATAGGACTACCGGGAGCGAGTTGCCCTTCGATGTACTCGCGCCGGTTGGCGATCGCTTCGACCCAACGGTACGGCTCCTCGATCATGCGACCATTTCCTTGAACACCGCGGCGATTTTGTTCTCCGGCAAAGTTGTGATCCCTTCGCGCGAAACAATCTTGATCACGGGATAAATTTTTCCGCTTCGATCCACGCCAGCCGTCGCGGTATCCGATTCAGCAGCCGTGTCGAGCGCACGCAACGCCAGTGATATGGCTTCCTGTTCCTTCAGTTTGTGCAGCGGCTTGGAGCCCCAATTGTTTTCGTAATAGAGAATCCCGCGCACCGCCGGCGAGCCCGACCCCGTTGCCGCATAATCGGTCGCCTCAAATTGTGCACCCATGGCATCGTAAAAATAGAGGCGCGCGTCAGGCTTCGAATTCCCGTCGTAGGTTGCGAAGATCGGCACTACTACTCCAACTCCCTGCATCACGAACCCGAAATTGTCGCGCAGTAGTTTGGAGAGAGCGCGTACTTTTCCATCGACGCTCATTTCCTGTAATTGAGTTCGTCGAAAATATTGAAGCGAATGCTCAAGCACACGAGCCATTTCCCAGGCGGTCGCAGGCACACCGGCAATGGCCATGATCGAGTGCTGGTCGATTTCCAAAACTTTATCGGCACGATCGTACACAACAGTGTTGCCCGCCGTGGCGCGGCGATCGCCTGCTACCAAAACGCCTCCGGAAAACTTGAAGGCTAGAATCGTAGTCGCCTCGGTCGGTTGCCACATTTGCTGTGGTATCGTGTGCCCTGGCATCGGACCACCGACAGCCGAACCCAAAAGACCTTTCCGTCGCAATAGCGAAGGAAAGTCCCCCGTCGCGCCAGAGACGTTCTGGTCAAATCCCGGCTGTGACTGGTCCATCACTGACCCGTGCGCTGTCGATAGCGCTTGGATTGATTGGGATCGACCTTGCGCATCTTCTTTAAGAGATCCTTTGTGTCCGGTCGCGAAATGTCCGGCGAACGCGGGCCGCCGCCATCGCCTTGTTTTGGGCCCCACGGAGCTGGTTCCACCGGCTTTTGAATGCGCTCAGGCATAAAAAAACGTACGAGCAAAAGTTGGAAACGCAAGCTGCACACCTCGCGCTATTGAAGTTTAGAATGCTTGGAATCTCTGCATTGGATGCAGGAGTTAGCACGTCATCTGTTTAGAATGCAACGCGGCAAAGACGCTTGTCAGACAAATCTGGTGGTGGCAAGCTTTCGCTTCGATGAAGGCAGGTGCCATTTTCTGGGCAATCATTATTTGCGCACTATGTACCGCTTCTGCTCAGAGCCCGGCGCCCGAGGCAACCAAGTCGGTTGAGGCGGCGCAACTTGAAGCCCTGGCAAAAAAGATTGACGAACAAAACGCCAAAATCGACGCGCTTTCACAGGAAATCCTGAAATTGGAGCAACAACTCTCGCATGTTCGTCCCGGCGTGATGATCGGGGAAGGCGCGCCCGCCCCGGCAGGCGCCGCTGCTCCTGTCCCGGCTACATCGCACGCCGCTATTTCCGGCAATACGCATACGGTGGCTCGCGGGGAGACGCTCACATCAATCGCGAAAATGTACAAAGTAACCGTGGACGAGTTACAACAAGCCAACCACATCGAAGACGGGCGCAAGTTGCAGGCAGGTCAAACGATCGTGATCCCGACACCATCGCCTGCCGCTTCCGGCGGGTCGTCACCTTAACCCAACAATCGAACACTCCAGTGAGTCAAAGGTGGTTTCTCCGCAAACATGAGGACGGAAGCACCTTCGGGCCGGTGCACTTCGAGCAAATCGCGCGATGGGCGGCCAGCGCGCAGATCGCGCCACGCGATGTCCTCTCAAGTGACCAGCAGACTTGGATCAAAGCGCCAATGGTCCCACAGCTCGGCATGGACTGGCTGGTCGAACTCACAACGGAACATTATTACGGACCTACTACGCTGGGCACCTTGCAGGAGTTCATTCGAGTCGGCGAAATCGATGGCGAAACTTTCGTGATTAATACCTGCGACGGTACGCGCCGACAGATCCGGGAAATGCCCGACCTTTGGGAAACCGCACTATCAGAGATCGATGAGGACCAAATTCAAATCCAACTCGGCGATCCGGTCGGCCCATCCGTAGCAAAAATGTCCGTGCGGCTCCAGGAACGAATTCGCGATCTTGAGCAAACTCTTCAGGAAGAACGCCGGGCGCTTGCGGAGAGCGAGCGACGCTATGCGGAGTTGGAACGAAAATATCAGGACGTCCTGTTACGCGATCTAAGTTGACGTGTGCCTAACGAATCAAATCGCGGCTTCTGAACAACCGTTCAGACCTGCAATCGTTCCCCTTCAGGTTCAGCAACGTCTGTGGCGATAATTTCCGCTTGCTCTGCTTCCCGTTGAGTCGACGATTCCAGCAAGCTCTGCCGGCATAGCTGCGCATATTTTCTATCGAATGACAGCAATTCATCGTGCGTTCCACGCTCGATGATCTGACCATGGTCAAGCACCAGAATCTGGTCGGCATGCACAATGGTCGAAAGACGGTGCGCGATCACAATCGATGTGCGGTTCGCCATCAGATGTTCCAGCGCCTCCTGAATCAATCTTTCCGTCGCCGTGTCTACGCTGGCAGTTGCCTCATCGAGAATTAGAATAGGCGGGTCTTTCAGTAATGCCCGGGCAATTGAAAGCCGTTGCTTTTCGCCGACGCTCAGTTTCACGCCGCGCTCGCCGACGATGCTCTCCAGGCCATCTGGCAAACGCTCGATGAATCCTCGCGCATTCGCCGCGTCCACCGCGCCCCACAATTCTGCGTCGGTGGCAGTGGGTTTCCCCATCAAAAGATTTTCGCGAATGGATCCGTTGAAGAGAAAGCTTTCCTGCGTCACCACGCCGATGGCTTCGCGCAGTGTGCGGAGGTCGTAATCTCGAATTGGTTTGCCATCGACATAGATTTGGCCGGAGTCGAACTCGTAAAAGCGCACCAGCAGATTGACCAGTGTCGATTTTCCCGCGCCGGTGGCACCCACTAAGGCAGTCGTAGTGCCGGGCGGCGCATCAAACGAAACATGCCTGAGCGCCGGTAGCCCTTTGGCATAACTGAAGCTTACGTTTTCGTATCGAATGTCACCGACGACACGTTTGCTGTCGCCGCGATCGCCGCGATCGGCTACAAAACCGGGCTCCGGTTTTTCATCTAAAATGTCGAACACCCGCTCGCCTGCCGCGCGGCCAGCCTGCACCAATTGATTGAGTTGATGCAGTCGGGTGATCGGATCGTACAGAAACGCCATTAGCAGGAGAAATGCGACCAGGTCTCCAATTTGCATCGTACCTGTTAAAACCGCGTGACTGCCAAATCCCAATACCAGAACAGCGCCGATCGCTTCAAACAACGACATCGACGGCGAGTAAATCGCCCAGGTTCGCATTACCACCAAAGTGGCGTGCCGCAGTTGATCACTCGCCCGATTGAAACGGGCGTGTTCCTCACGTTCGCGCGCAAAACTCTTGATTTGACGAACGCCGGCAAGATTGTCGTGCAGCAGCGCGTTGATATGCGATGCAGCTCGCCGCTGTAGTCGATATCGCCGATGCGCAGTCAGCGTGTACGCCAGTGCGCCTCCGATCAGCAGTGGAAACGGAACAAGCGCGAGCAACGCGAGTTTCGCGTTCCAATAGAACATCACCGCCACCACGATCACAATTTGCAGGACTGCCACGACGCCCTGCTCGATTCCATCAATCAACACCCGTTCGACCGAGTTCACGTCCTCGATCACGCGCGTCATCAAATCGCCAGTGGCGCGATTATCAAACCAGCGCAACGGCAGCAGTTGAATGTGGGAATACAAATCGCTGCGTAAATCGAAAATGACTTTCTGCTCGAACGTGTTGTTCAGAATGATCCGCAGCGAATTGAAAACGTGCTGAATCAGGAACGCTCCAGCCGCAAGAAGGATTAGCGGTAGCAATTTGTCCGGCCGATGGGCGCGCACGACATCTTCGATGATCCATTTAGTGACGCTTGGAAACACAATCACCATCAGCGTGCCCAGGATTGCGCACGTCAGGGTGCCCGCAGCCATCCAGGGGTACCGCTTTAGATAAGCAAAAACGCGCCAGACTGTCTTCACGTGAAGCAAGGTCGCGCAGCGCAATCGCTGTAGCAACCGGCCTCGTGACGGGCTAACGCACCACAAGCGCGCGGCTACATCAACGAATCACCCTCGAGTTTTGGATTGACACGGTTCATGACAAAGTAGTATCTGGCCTTACAACCCCCACGGAATGAACAGATACCGGCACGCAGTCTTTGCGCTGGTCGGAGCGATTCTCGCCACATCAGCGTACGGCGCCGGACATAGCAGCGGGCCGCTAACACCAATTCGCAATATGACTACGAAAGGCGGCTACACGATCGACACAGTCGGCGATACGTTGGGACAAGCGTCGCCGCAAAACACGCGCCTGATCATTCGCGTCTTTGGTCCGGACAAAAAGATCGTGAAACCCGAGCAGATTGCACTGGCCGATAAAAGCGGTGTGGCGATCAAGCCGGTATTCCGCGAAGACCGCAAAGTCGGGCACGAAGAAAACACCGGACTGCCGATAACAATGAGTCCGCAGGCCGGCACAGGTGGGATCAGCCCGGGCGCTGTGGGAATTAACCTGAACAAGATTTTTGGGCCGAAGGGAAGTTACGCTTATACCAAGGTCGATTGGCCGAAGGCGATCTTCACCGCTGACAAACGACTCCAGATCACGTTGCCGAACGGACAAACATTTTCGTTACCGCTCACAGCAATCGCGAAATGACTCTGAGCGATCTCATAAAGCGCAAACGCTGTAGCCACGGCGCTGCGCGCCGTTTCCCTTTGGTGGGCATCGCTTCGGTCTTTCTCATTTGCAACGCAAACGCAACCGCGTGTCCCTGTAGTCCATGCCAATGTTCACCCTGCACCTGCGGCGGGATGAACAAATCGTCGAAACCAAAGCAAGCCAAAACCACGCCGCCTAAAACGCATTCGCCCAAGAGCGAAGTTCCGAAAACCACGACAACGAAAACTGGCAAAGGAGAATCGTACCACAAAGGCAAACAAGGCCATGGGGGGCACAGCTCGCACACCGAGTTTGGCGTTGGCATGGATGTCGATCTTAGCGGGATTGGTCAGCGTCGGCCCGAGCCTGATCCGTTCGCGATTGGCGGCGGGGGGCCACCGGTTGCGCATACGCAGGAGAAACCAGAGAGACCGAAGAACAAAGAAAAACAAATTACAAAG
>JBLMXD010000088.1:0-10832 GCA_050257575.1 Alphaproteobacteria bacterium
GCAACGTGTAGGCCGCGCCGTAGGCCTCGAGTGCCCAGACCTCCATTTCACCGAAGCGTTGTCCGCCATATTGCGCTTTGCCGCCGAGCGGTTGTTGGGTAACGAGCGAATACGGTCCGACCGCGCGCGCGTGAATCTTGTCGGCCACGAGGTGGCCAAGCTTCATCATATAGATGTAGCCAACCACAACCTCCTGATCGAACGGATCACCGGTGCGTCCATCGAACAGGCGGGCCTTGCCATTTTCCTGCACCCAGGTGTAGCCGTCCTTCTTTTTTGCCTCGTGCAAGTAGTCGCGAATCTGTTTTTCCTTGATCCCGTCGAACACCGGAGTCGCCACCTTGAATCCGAGTGCTCTTGCCGCGACCCCAAGATGCGTTTCCAGAACCTGTCCTACGTTCATGCGGCTGGGAACGCCTAACGGATTCAGCACAATGTCGACTGGGGTTCCATCTGCCAGGAACGGCATGTCTTCTTCGGGCACAATACGCGCCACAACGCCCTTATTGCCATGTCGACCCGCCATCTTGTCGCCGACGCTCAGCTTGCGCTTGCTGGCGATATAAACTTTTACTTGCTTGATAATTCCGGGTTCGATTTCCTCTCCGCTTTCCACTCGGTCGGTCGCGCGATCCCGCTCAAGCTCCAGCTCCGCAAATTTATGCTCGTACGTGCCAATGATTTCTCGGATCCTGTTCCGGATTGGGCTTGGATCGATCTCGATATGATCGTGGGCCGTCGCCAATTTCCGCAAAAGTGTTTTCGTGATTTTGCGATTGGCCGGAATGATGATCTCGCCGGTCTTGGCGTTCACCACATCCAGAGGAATTTTTTCGCCGAGCAGAACGTTCGACAAGGAATCGGTCAATTGCTCAATAAGCCCTTCTTTCTTGCGCTTGTGCTCTTCGCCAATGGTCTTGAGCTGCCGTTTGGTTTCCGCGGGCGTAAGTTTCTCCCGTGCGATTTCGCGCCGAGACGACACCTTTACATCCATCACGATTCCGTAGGTGCCGGAGGGCACGGTCAGTGACGTATCCTTCACATCCGCGGCCTTCTCGCCAAAGATCGCGCGAAGCAGACGCTCTTCCGGAGCCAATTCCGTCTCGCTCTTCGGCGTAATTTTCCCGACCAAAATGTCGCCCGGCTTCACTTCTGCCCCGACTCGCACTACGCCATCCGGGCCGAGATTGCGCAACGCTTCTTCACTTACATTGGGAATGTCGCGCGTAATTTCCTCCGGCCCCAGCTTGGTGTCGCGTGCGCCAATCTCGAATTCGTCGATATGGATGGAGGTGTAAATGTCCTCCTTTACGACTTTCTCTGAGATCATGATCGCATCTTCGAAGTTATAGCCGTTCCAGGGCATGAAGGCGACGAGCACATTGCGACCCAGAGCCAATTCCCCCCGATCGGTGTTCGGCCCGTCAGCAATGACCTGACCTCGCTTCACGTGTTGACCTTTTCGGACGATGGGTTTCTGATTCACGCACGTGCCGGCGTTGGACCGCATGAATTTGCGTAACTCGTAAACGTGGATTCCAGCCTCGGCATCGGTCTTCAGTCTCCTTTTGCTCTCAGGCAAATGGCCATCTTTTGTGACAATAATTTGATCCGCTGTGACAGAAGCGACCTTGCCACTCTCGACCGCTAGAACGACTGCATGCGAGTCGCGCGCGACTTTTTCCTCGAGACCGGTGCCCACCAGAGGCATTTCGGAAACAATTAACGGCACACCCTGGCGTTGCATGTTGGAACCCATCAGCGCTCTGTTTGCGTCGTCATGTTCCAGGAACGGGATCAGACCGGCCGCCACCGAAACGAGCTGCTTCGGCGAAACGTCCATGTAATTCACCTTCGAGGGATCAACTTCCAGAAAATCGCCGCGGTACCGCACAGAGACCTTTTCGCCGGTGAAATGGCCACGGCCATCGATCGGCGCATTCGCCTGGGCAACCAGGAAGTTCTCTTCCCGGTCAGCGGTCAAATACTCAATCTCATCAGTGACTCGACCGTTTACCACCTTGCGATACGGGGTTTCGATGAAACCAAATTCATTGATGCGCGCGAAAGTGCTCATCGAGCTAATCAACCCGATGTTTGGTCCTTCCGGTGTCTCGATCGGACAAATACGACCGTAGTGCGACGGATGAACGTCGCGCACTTCGAAACCGGCACGTTCACGGCTGAGTCCTCCTGGACCCAGAGCGGATAACCGCCTCTTGTGTGTCAGTTCTGCGAGAGGATTCGTTTGATCCATGAATTGCGACAACTGTGATCGGCCAAAGAAATCCCTGATCACCGCGCTTAGTGCTTTCGGATTGATCAGCTTTTGCGGTGTCATCCCGTCCACATTGATGTCGAAGAGAGTCATTCGCTCTTTCACCAGTCGCTCGGTGCGAGCAAGACCGACCCGGCACTGGTTTGCCAATAATTCACCAACCGTGCGTACGCGCCGGCTGCCAAGGTGATCAATGTCATCCAGCGTGCCTTCGCCGCGGCGGAGATTGATCAAGTATTTAATGGCCGCGATAAAGTCTTTGTCAGTCAGGATACGCTCGGAAGGATCGACGTTGATGCCGAGCTTCTGATTAATTTTGTAACGACCAACTCGTCCAAGGTCATACTTTTTAGGATCAAAAAAGAGTCGCTTAAGCAAAGCGCGGGCGTTGGCCACAGTCGGGGGATCGCCCGGACGAAGACGGCGATAAATGTCTTTGAGTGCCTCCTCCTGGTCGTGCGCCGGGTCTTTTCTAAGGGCCTTCACGATTGTGTCATCATTTGAGATATCGATGACTTTTACCTCGTGAATATTGAGCGCCATGATTTGGCGGACGGTCGCCAGGGTCAATGGTTCAAACGCCCGCGCGACGGTCACCTCACCATCGCGGATTTCGGCAGTAAGCACTTTGCTGGCGAGCTTTTCTTCATCCAGTTTGTCGCTCAGCTTCAGATTCTCTATGCTGTAGAAAAGTTTGATGACATCCTCGTCGGAGCCATAGCCGAGGGCGCGCAAGAAAGTTGTAGCCAGAAATTTCCGGCGGCGCTTACGCCTGTCGAGATAAATGTAAAGCAGGTCAGCTGTATCGAATTGCACTTCGATCCATGAACCGCGGTCCGGGATGATCCTAAAGCTATACAGCACCTTCCCGTTGACGTGAACCGTGGATTCAAACGCGATCCCCGGGGAACGATGCAGCTGGCTGACGACTACGCGTTCGGCGCCGTTAATGACGAAGGTCCCTTGGGGTGTCATCAACGGGATTTCACCCATGTACACCTTCTCTTCCTTGGTGCCTTTTTCTTCCCGCAACTGGAACGTAACGTGCAGCGGCGCGCTGTAGGTCTGCCCTTCCCGCTGAGCTTCCAGCGGTGACAATTTCGGTTCGCCGATATCGTAGTGGCTGAAATCGAGAACTGCTTTCTCGTCGTAGCTCTCAATGGGGAAGACTTCCTTAAAGACAGCTTGAAGCCCCTGATTCTTCCTTTTCGAATACGGGACGTCTTTTTGAAGAAAATCGACGTATGAATTAGCCTGAACCTCAATCAGGTTCGGCGGTTCGATGGCTTCCTTGATACTTCCGAAATAAATGCGTTCCGACATAGTGCCTAAGCTCACGAACTAAACCTCAGACCGACCAAACCAAATCGGGGCCGATGCAGGCGGATTTACCGGTTCCGGGATGGGCGAAGGGCACAAAGATGCCACCAAAACGGTGACCTGTCAAATTGACGACCTCCGTCTCGTAGCCGGTAATCTGATTTGCTTTGTTAGCGCCGAATTAAAAATACGTCTGGCGGACTGTGACTGGTTTTAAGTTTAATGCGACTCCGGCGCTGCGCAACCGATTTTGACGGCGTCACAGCGCACGAAACTCGACTTTTATTTGATTTCGACCTTTGCGCCGGCGGCCTCGACCTTTTTCTTGATCTCATCCGCCTCTTGCTTGGTCACACCTTCCTTGATTGTTTTGGGCGCCCCTTCTACAAGCGCTTTTGCTTCCGCGAGACCGAGTCCCGGGACCGCGCCGCGGACCTCCTTGATGACGGCAATCTTGTTTGCCCCCATCTCTTTCAGGACCACGTCAAATGTGGTTTTTTCCTCAGCGGCCGGAGCTGCTGCTCCAGCAGATCCACCGGCTGCCGGACCAGCTGCCATAGCCACAGGCGCGGCGGCACTGACACCCCATTTTTCCTCGAGTTGCTTAACCAACCCCGCAATTTCCAGAACCGAAAGGTTACTGAGTTGCTCTACCAATTTATCTGTATCTGCCATTTTAGTTTTTCCTCCACTTGCCGCCTCCGAAAGCATTCGAAGAATTAAAGCCGGTAGCCACCGGCCCGGACAATTTCGTTTGCTGCAGTAGCCGCGGCCTTGTGGGGCCGCGCACGTCGCACAGCGACGCGGCTACAAATTATTACGCTGCGGGCGCCTCCTCCTTTTTCGCTTTTGCGTTTAACAGTCGCGCTAGCGCGGCGGCGGGCTCGTTCAATAAGCGCACCAAGCGCGTTGCCGGGGACAACAACAGTCCGAGCAATTGCGCTTGCAAAACCTCCCGCGACGGCAAATCCGCCAACGCGTTCAACTCCGCAGTGGACAGTGTGGTGCGATCGACAAACCCAATCTTCAGTGCCGCCAGCTTGAACTCGCTCGCGAACGTCTTAAAAATTTTGGCTACCGGCGCTACGTCCGCTTCTCCGGTGACAACTGCGGTTTGACCCGCGAATTGGTCGCCAACATCCGGAAACCCGGAATCAGCCATCGCGCGTTTGAGAAAATTATTCTTCACTACGTGCACTTCGGCCCCCGCGGGCGCCAGCCGGCTGCGCAGTTCGCTGAAATCGGACACCTTCATCCCGCGATATTCGGTCACGAGCACAAATGGTGAGCGTTTCAATGTTTCCGACAGCTCTAAAACAATGTTGGCTTTTTCAGGTCGCATAAAGGTCGAGCTATATTACTAGCGTTGTCAGGTACCGCTCAAATATGGCGCTGGATCGACGCGGACTCCGGGCGACATCGTCGCACTGATTGTCACGCCCTCAAGGTAGCGGCCTTTGGCCGTAGCCGGGCGAGCTCGTACAACGGCTTCGATCACAGCGTTCGCATTTTCAACCAGCGAACTTTCGTCGAAGGAAAACTTTCCTACAGGGACGGCGACGTTGCCATTTTTGTCGAGCTTAAATTCTACCCGGCCTGCCTTCACTTCCTGAACAGCTTTTGCGATGTCATCGGTCACGGTACCAGTCCTCGGATTAGGCATTAAACCGCGTGGCCCAAGGACCTTGCCAAGCTTGCGCACCTCCGCCATTGCTGCCGGCGTCGCGATGGCCACATCAAAATCCTGGAAGCCTTCCTGGCATTTCTGAATCAAATCCTTCATCCCAACGAATTCCGCACCGGCGTCTTTGGCCGCTTTGGCCGCTTCACCTTCAGCGAAAACAAGTACTCGGACCTGCTTTCCGCTGCCGTGCGGAAGCGGACACGTCCCGCGAACCATCTGGTCGGACTGTTTCGGATCGACTCCCAGGCGAAATGACAGCGTCACCGTTTGATCGAATTTCGTGGGCGGAAATTTCTTAAGTGTCGCCACCGAATCGGCAAGAGGATAATTCTTTGTCCGATCCAACTGCTGCGCCGCGGCGCGATAACGTTTGCTTCGATTCGTTTGCATTACTATGTGCAGTTCTAACGCCTGTCGTTGCCTAAACGACGCGGCTCCTGCTTAAATATGCCGCTCCAATCCGGAGCGGGACAGGGAACGTAGCGGTTATCCTTGCCTTGTCAAAGCCTTGGGACAACAAAGAGGCGAGGAGCTGTCAATCGGCCGACCCCAAGGCTTCATCCAAAGATCTCGCCCCAGCAGCCCGTGGTACCGGAAGCGGTCCCTGTCGAATGATCTTGCCCTCCTTCATCACGAACAAGACGCGCTCGGTCGTCGTAATGTCCGCAGTCGGATCTCCCGGCATTGCAATCACGTCAGCCAGTTTTCCTTTTTCCAATGTGCCCACTTTTTGAACAATGCCGAGAAGCTCGGCATCGTTTGCAGTGGCTGATTTCAATGCATCGATCGGGTCCATGCCCAAATCGACCATCAACTTGAATTCTTTTGCGTTTTGGCCGTGCGGAAATACCGCTGCGTCCGTTCCGAATGAAATTCTGACACCCAATTTCACCGCGTTGCGAAACATTTCGGACCGGGCGGCTGTCGCCGCTTTTGCCTTCGCCTGCAGCGCCGGCGGATAATTGTTGATCTTGCCCATGATCCATTCGGACGCCATGAGCGTCGGCGTAAGAAAAGTCCCTTTCTTTTTCATGATCCTCAACGTTTCCGGTTTCATGAAAGAACCATGCTCAATCGAATCGACACCCGCCTCGATGGCCTCACGCGCGGCCTGATCGCCGTGGCAATGCACGGCGACCTTTTTGCGCAATCGATGCGATTCATCAACGAGCGCCGCCATTTCAGCCGGAGTGAACTGGGGGGTGTCCACTTCATCGGCGAGTGAGAGCACGCCGCCGGAGACTGCGGCTTTGATCACATCCGCTCCGTTCTTCACTTCAAACCGCACGGCCTTTCGTATTTCATCAGGGCCATCAACAATGCCGTCGGTGTAGTCGGGTTCGCGTCCAAACAAAAAATCGCGAAAGCCGTTCGAAGGATCGAAGTGTCCTCCGGTCGCTCCAATCCCTTTCGTCGCTACCAACATTCGCGGGCCAACGATCACACCTTTATTGATAGAATTGCGCAGCGCGACATCGACGAACTCCCGGCTGCCAACGAAACGGCTGCCCAAGTCACGTACGGTCGTGAATCCCGCTTCGACAGTCGCCCGCGCGTATGCGGTGGCAATAATTGCCTGTTCCGAGACGTTCAGGTCGAGTTCTTTCAAGCGACGTTGATTGTAGTCGCCGGAGAAGTCGAGAGTCAGATGGGTGTGCGCATCCATAAATCCCGGGCAAAGCGTCGCGTCACCCAGGTCGATCACGCGTGCGGTGCCTGGGATTTGCAGATCGCTTCCCGCATCAACAATCCTGTCACCTTCCACGATGACCACGCCGTTCCGAACTAGGGCGTTGGATTTGCCATCGAACATCCGCGCAGCCTTCAGCGCTACCAATTCCTCGGCAGCGTGCGCCGACACCACCGCCATACAAACGAAAGCTACAACCAGATAACGCGTCATCTTCATGCCGTCCGTTTAGAGACAACGCGCCAGCCTGGCAAGAGAGGAATGCTACAGCCTGAACCAGTAATTACGGGTTTCGGAGTTTCGTTGCGCTCTCGGCGAGTCCTTGTTGGGCCGCAGCCAAATTCGGATCTAGCGTCAACGCCTCCTTGAAAGCAGCAATGGCGCGCTCGTTTTGATTGAACGAGGCCAGGTACCGCCCGCGATTAGTCAGCATCCTCGCGTATGTCGGCAAAACCTTAAGCTTAACCACATCATCACTCGCAAACCGCAGTGTTCCATCAGCTAACCCGCGCATTCGAAGGTTTAGGTTAGGAGGATCATGAAAGATTTGATCTGTGGCGAGATTGAATACCAGGCCCTCCGGCACAAGTTGATAGGTCTGCGGAATCCATTGGGTCAAGTATCCGTTTGTCTTGTCGGCGGAAAGCACCTCGTTGGTAATGTAAACGGGAGCGACATTGATTTCATTTTTCACCATTGCTTGAATCAACTCCAGGAAAGCCAGACTAATCCTTCGGGTAAGATCCGGGTTCCTATCAAAGGCCCCGGGATCACGCTCCCATAACTTAAGGAGTCCAACGTACGGTTCGATCTTATCGCGCGATCGCTCAATGAGATCGGGATGCGCATATTTCAGATAATCGAAATACCACGAACGGCGCAGCAGATTAATATCCACCACCTTCACATCGCGCCGGCGTTTTTCTATCTCCTGCACATAGAACATTGGAGAAACGACCTGCCAATCCTGTGTGAGTAGCAACCCATTCGGCGCGATCGTGCTGAACAGGTTTTGAACGTAATCTTCCGCCACAAAAAAATGCCTGCGATTGTTGAACGGCCAATTGGCGGCGAACGCGGTCATCAACGTAAACACTAGGGCAATCGCCCCAAGAAAGTACGGTTTGCCCACAGTGGCGCCCTTCGGCTTACTAACCCGGATTAACCATTGAATGCCGAACCCGGCAGCAAGAGCGATTGAAATGAAGGCGGGTAAATAGTACGCGTCCTTGTCCTCAGCAATTTCGTAGCTTAGCGCGTAAGCCAGATCAGCGATCACGATCAACGCTAGGAACCAAAACGCTGTCCGATCCCGCTTGTAAGCACTCGCAAAACCGGCGAGGGCCAGGAACGGCGCCAGCGGCAACCACGGAAACCCAAATTCGCGCAACGCCATTCGGCAAAATTCAACAAACTGCGTTCCCATTATCGCCGGCGAAAAAGAGAAGAACACGCGATACTGCCGCCCCGTGATGTGCCACCAGATTTCCTGAAGCGAACGCGGATTGCCCCAGTTCATCACAGGCGAGCGCGATGCTGCAAAGGGCAAGTATGCGTAAACAGCGATGAGGGCACCAATCGAAATCAGCGCGGCATATAAGAGGCGCCGACTCGCAAAAAAATTCAGGCCCTGCGTTCTGTACACGAGCACGGCCACAGCCGGAAGCGTAAGCGCCACCGTGACGTGATGAACACCCATGGCGAGTCCAAATACGGACGCGGCACCGTACAGCCAGGCATCGTGTGCTGTGACCTGGTCGCCGGCATCCTTTTGCGTTTCAATAATCCGACGTCGCCAGCGAACCATCAGAAAGAACACCACAAGAATTAGCAACGCATTAAGAGCATAGACTTCAGTAATCGTCGCATAAAACCATAGCGTCCGGGAAAATGCCATTAGGAACCCCGCGCCAACTGCCGGCGCGAAGACCAGGAACCCGTCGACGATCGGATCTTCGCGTTTCCTGCTCTGTTGCGCAGACTTCTTTGTTCGTTTCCTGGCGCCGGCGTGGGAACTGGTGGTCATCAACTCCACCACAACAAGAGTCAGCATCGCGCAGGCGAGTGCGGCGAACAGCGCCGACGAAAAATTGATCCGCACCGCAACATTTCCAAACGGCACGAGAGACGCGAGATGAGCGAGCATCACCCAGAGAGGAACACCCGGTGGATGCGCCACGCCCAGCCCGTGTGCCGCGACGATCAATTCCCCACTGTCGACGAGCGTAACTGTCGGCGCGAGCGTCACCGCGTACAGCAGCATCGCCACAACAAAGACCACCCCGGCGCAGAGCAGCTCTGCTCTCGAGCAACCGGCATCAAAGAGGGAGTTCGTCTCTCGGGCAGTTTGTTTTTGAGACTGCGCACGCTTCGAGAGTCCCTGGGCCATGGTCTATCGTCTCGCAAACTCTCTTTACTGCAAACAATGAAAGCACTCCGAGCATCGCGATAAAGAACCCTTGTTTGGCTCGTGTGCTTCATCTTCAATACCGACAAAATATGAAGATATCGCTCTGCGCCTGGATGTTGTGCCTGGGCTTGGAAACCAGCCCCGCTGCTCAATCCCCGACGCCCCTGCCTTCACCGGCAGAACCCTCCGCGAACTACGCTCTCCGATGGAGCGTCAAGATTCCGATGCGCGACAAGGTCGAACTCAATGCGACGTTGTATCTGCCTGAGATGCCTGATGGCTCGCCAGGGAAGACACCAGTGATCTTTACCCTCACGCCGTACATTTCAGACACCTACCACGCCCGCGCTGCATATTTCGCAGCGCATGGCTACGCATTTGCGCTTGTGGACGTCCGCGGTCGCGGAAACTCCGGCGGCGAATTCGAGCCCTTCGCAAATGAACCGCGCGATGGGCACGATGTTGTCGAATGGCTTGCGACGCAACCGTTCTGCAACGGCAAGGTCGCAATGTGGGGCGGATCGTACGCGGGATTTGATCAATGGGCCACGGCGAAAGAATTTCCGCCGCATTTGGTGACGATCGTTCCGGCAGCAGCCGCGCATCCGGGGCTGGATTTTCCTTCGTCCAACAACATCGGGATGACCTACGACATGCAATGGTTTACCCTCACCAGTGGTCGTACTCCGCAGGATCGGCTCTTCGGTGATCAAAAATTTTGGCGCACAAAATTTCTGGGTGCTTACAAGAAGCATCTCGCTTTCAAGTCGCTCGATTCGTTCGTCGGAAATCCATCCGCCAATTTCCAGCGCATCCTCAAACATCCGACCGCCGACGCATACTACGACGCGACGCTGCCGACGTGGGACCAATTCAAAAAAATTGCCCTGCCGATTCTCACGATCACGGGTCAATACGACGGCGACGAATTGGGTGCACTGACGTACTACCGGAATCACCTTGCGAACGCTCCGCCGGCAGAACGCGCGAAACATTTTCTTATCATTGGCCCATGGGACCACGCCGGCACGCGCACACCCACGGAAGAAGTCGTGGGTGTAAAGTTTGGGCCGGCAGCGATCGTCGATCTCAATGACCTGCACCGTCAGTGGTACGACTGGACGATGAAAGCCGGCCCAAAGCCAGCCTTCCTCAAAAACCAGGTTGCGTATTACTTGCTTGCGCCGGGTAACTCCGGCGCAAACGGCGAATGGAAGTACGCCGACAGCTTTGAAACGCTGATTGCCAATCCAAAAACCTTTTACCTCGATTCGAAGAATGGCGATGCAAACGGAGTCTTCCGCTCCGGCGCGCTCGTAGACGCGACGTCATCGTCACGTTCGGGGATGCAAGGCGGCGGCGCGTCCACAGGCGCGGATCAATTCACTTACGACCCACTCGACACACGCCGCGGCGAAAACGTTGAGGGCACGGACCCAAAAGAAAAAAC
>JBLMXD010000089.1:0-9945 GCA_050257575.1 Alphaproteobacteria bacterium
GGCGCGACCAAAAGGGACATCGAGCAGCTGTTCGAAGTCGATCCGGCGCGGGTCCACGTAATTCATAATGGGATCGACCTGAACCAATATCGTAAGGTCGATTCAACTGCTGCGCTCGAGCGTTACGGTGTTGATCCGCGGGAGCCATATGTGCTTTTTGTCGGGCGGATCGCGCGCCAGAAGGGATTACACCATCTCGTGCGCGCGATCGATTTTATGGATCGGGATTTTCAGATTGTTCTTTGCGCGGCTGCGCCTGATACACCGGAATTGGCAGAGGAAGTGAGAATCGCCATGGAACGGGCGAGAGGGCAGCGGGGAGAAATCATCTGGATCGACGAAATGGTCGACCAACACGCTGCGTGCGAACTTTATTCACACGCAGCGGTATTCGTTTGTCCGTCAATTTACGAGCCGTTTGGCATCATCAATCTCGAGGCGATGGCATGCGAAACGTCAGTGGTCGCCAGCGCCGTTGGCGGAATCAAGGAAGTCGTTGTGGATGGCGAAACCGGCTTTCTCGTTCAGCTTGAGCAAATGAAAGAAAGCCCGTACGAAGCCACGAATCCTGAAAAATTCGCGCGTGATCTTGCAACACGGGTCAATGAATTGATGCGAAAGCCCGACTTACGCGACCAATTCGGCAAAGCTGGCCGAAAACGAGTCGAACAGCATTTTGGTTGGAGTGCGATCGCGGAAAAAACAAAGGCGCTCTACAAAAAAGTGAGGCGTTAACGTGTTGCGATCGGGGTGGGAGATCATCATGGGTGGCTGACGTAATTAAGGCGGACCGATGTTTGTCGATAGAGTAAAAGCTTTTGCACAGGGGGGGAAAGGCGGCCGCGGCTGCGTCAGTTTTCGACGAGAGAAATTTGTGCCTAAAGGAGGACCGGACGGTGGCGATGGGGGACGAGGCGGAAATGTAGTCCTGCGCGCGGACCGCCACGTAGACAATCTCTCCAACGTTTTCTATGAGCCGTTGATCAAAGCGAAAAACGGTGGGCATGGAATGGGGAAGAAAATGACGGGACGCACGGGCCTGGATAAAATCGTGAAAGTCCCCGTCGGTACGGTCGTCTACCGAACGAACGGTTCCAACGCGTCGACAACCAACGACGAATCGCATCAGCCTGAGCTAATCGCGGATCTCGTGCGTGACGGCGAGGAATTCGTACTCTGCCGAGGCGGAGCCGGGGGGAAGGGCAATGTGCACTTCAAGAGTTCACGGAACCGCGCGCCGCGCCAATACACCGACGGTGGAGAAGGTGAAGACGGACATTTCCTGCTTGAGCTGAGAACCATCGCGGACGCGGGATTGGTTGGTTATCCGAATGCAGGCAAATCAACACTCCTGCGGAGAATCTCGGCTGCGCGACCGAAGGTCGCGGCTTACCCGTTCACGACGCTGCATCCGATTGTTGGAGTAATTGAATTTCCCGGCTATCGACGCGCGACGATCGCTGACATTCCCGGTTTGATCGAAGGGGCGCACCGCGGCCTCGGGTTGGGGCGCGAATTTCTACGTCACATTACACGCTGTCGTGTGCTTGTTTTTGTAGTGGATATCGCTGGAAGCGAGGGACGCAATCCTGTTGAAGATTTGCACAATCTTCGCCGGGAAATTGATCTCTACGACTCCAAGCTGTCTTCACGTAGCTGGTTTGTCGTTGCCAATAAGATGGATTTGCCTGGTGCAAAGGAGAATCTGAAAGCGCTGCAAAGGCAATTCCCGAAGATTCAAGTCCTGCCGGCTTCGGCAGCAAGAGACGAAGGGATCGATGTTCTGAAAAAAGAATTGGCAACCCGGATAACGAACGACGATCAAATTGCTTCGGCGGCAATTTGAGATGGACAACGCTGGCATCCCTAGCGAAACTGCCCGCTGTGATATGGGTAGACGGGTTGTAGCAAGTTATTGTTCCACCTTTCTCAAGTCGGAGATGTTGCACATCTACCGACAGGTAAAAGCTCTGCGTGGCGTCGATACGTTTGTGGTTACCAAAGAGGTCCAGAACGCGGAAAGATTTCCATTCGATGATGTTGAAGTCATTCCTAAGCGGCGCACTAACCTGTTGGTGCACGGTTGGTTGAAGTTCGTCGAACGCCGGCCGCCTATCGTTTATCGCGGTGAATATCAGACTTTGGACTCGTTGCTGAGAAGACATGGGGCCGATCTTATGCACATTTATTTCGGTCATACAGGCGTTCACCTGCTTCCTTTTATCGAGCAATGGCACAAACCGTGCGTGGTTTCGTTCCACGGCGCTGATGTCGCACACAAACCTGAGATCAGAGATTATCCCGGAAAATTGCGGCGCCTTTTCGATGCTGTACCGCTCGTGTTCGCCCGTTCGCAATCGCTTGCTGATCGGCTGACACAATTGGGATGTCCGCCGGAAAAACTGCGTATTAATCGAACAGGAATACCGCTTAAGGAATTCCCATTTCTCCAACGAGAATCGCCACGGGACGGTAAGTGGAACGTGGTCCAGGCTTGCCGGTTAATTCCGAAGAAGGGTGTCGCGACCAGTTTGCGCGCCTTCGCTATCTTTAAGAAGGACTATCCGGCCGCGAAGTTTTTCATTGCAGGGAAGGGGCCGTTGCAGCCGGAGTTGGAGATGCTCGCTGGTGGCCTTGGTATCGCGAGGGACGTCCATTTTCTCGGATTTCTGTCCCAACCGAAGCTACGCGAGCTTTATGGCAGTTCACATCTATTTCTCCATCCGAGCGAAATTTCCCCGAACCAGGATCAGGAAGGTGTTCCGAATTCGGTGTTGGAAGCGATGGCAACAGGGTTGCCGGTGGTGGCGACGCGTCACGGTGGAATTCCCGAAGCGGTTGATCATGGGCGTACCGGATTTTTGGTGGCCGAGGAAGATCACGCTGCACTAGCCAACGCGATGCAGCTAATCGCTGGGTCGCCCGTACTGCTGACGGAGATGGGAATGTGTGCGCACGCTGCAGTGAAAGACCGATTCGAACAGGAAACGCAAATTGATTACCTGGAATCGTTTTACGAAGAAGCGATTACTATGAACGGCGTCGCCGAACCGGTGGATGCCAAGCCGGTTCCGCGGGTTGCTCCGCAATTGGCCGAGAGTCTTTCGGCAAAGTAGCGAGCGGACTTAAAATTCGTTTGTCATCCGGGGAAAACGCGCTTTGGTATGCGCGCCAAGTTTGTGGCCTGGGCTTGCAGTCCGAAAACCACGGGCAAGGTTGTCCGTGTTACTTGGCAACCAATCAAAATGCGCAATCGTTGTTTACTAGTGTCGGTTCTGGCTCTCGCCTCGAGCGCAATGCTTGCGACTTCGACACTTGCTGCCGAACCAAGCGCCGCCGCGGAACACGAAGGGCTATCGTTGAAACCGCAAACATTGGTACAGGTCGGCGGATTCGGCATCACAAACTCCATGCTCGTTACGTGGATTGTGGCGGCTGGCATCATTATTTTCGCTCAGGTTGCCACTCGCAGGGTCGAACGTATTCCGAGCGGGATACAGAATTTTTGGGAGTGGTTGGTCGAAGGTCTGCATAATTTTTTGGAAAACATCATCGGTCGGGATTTGGTGGCCAAAGGATTTTGGTTTTTTGCCACGATTTTCATTTTCATTCTGTTTGTAAATTGGTTCGGACTGATTCCCGGAATAGGCACGGTAGGCTGGGGGCATTACAATTCTGCCGGAAACTTTGTGGTGGACCGGCCATTGCTTCGCGGTGGCAATGCGGACCTGAACATGACGACGGCAATGTCCGCGATTTTTTTCGTGATGTGGTTCATTTGGGCCATCCAAGCCAACGGAGTAGGCGGATTTTTGAAACATCTGTTTGGTCCGAAAGGCGAGACATCGGGAATCATAAAAATCCTTATGATGGTCATTTTTTTCGCCGTCGGCTGGCTCGAAGTGATCTCGATTCTGTTTCGGCCGATTGCGCTCAGTTTTCGATTGTTTGGGAATATTTATGCCGGCGAAAGCATTCTCGAAGCGATGTCTACGATGGTCCCCTTGCTCTCACCAATCCTGCCGATTCCATTCTATTTCCTGGAAGTGCTTGTGGGATTTGTACAGGCACTCGTTTTCATGTTGCTGACCGCGGTTTTCACAATGTTGATTGCCGAACATCAGGAGGGACCGGAGCACGCACACTGATTTTTAGCGATCTGATGAGCAGATCGCAAAACCAACTAAAAATATGATACTACCAATACTAGCAGAAATGGGCGGAAGCATTCACGTAGGGCTTGCCGCGATGGGCGTCGGAATCGGAATCGGGTTGACCGGTTTGGGAATGACCAGCGCGGTCGGCCGCAATCCCGGCGCCTTCACGCAAGTGCTCGTGCATGGAATTCTCGCCATCGCCTTGACCGAGGCGATTGTTTTCTACGCCCTGTACCTCGTCCACTAATTTTTGCAGGGAAGGCAACGGAAGTTGCGCCCGGACCTTAGTTTATGAGCCTGATAATTGCCGCCAGCAGTGGAGGCGTAGCCGACATCTTGCGCGAAACAGCTGAAACGTTCGGCTGGAATTGGAAGCTGTTTCTATCGCAGGTCATTAGTTTCTGCATTGTTGCATACCTCTTGCAACGCTTCGCTTACAAACCCATCCTTGCGGTGCTCGAGGAGCGCCGGCGAAAGATCGAAGAAGGTCAGATCAACGCGGAAAAAATTAAGAGGGAACTCGCGGAAGCGGAGAAGCGTTACCAGGAAATCGTTGCAAAGGGCAATGCCGACGCACAGAAGATGATCGACGAAGCGCGGGACAGCGCCGCGCATTTGTCCGAGCGCAAACAGCAGGAAGCGATCGCCGCAGCGGAACAGATTATTGCCAAAGCACGCGAGGCGGCGGCGATCGAGCACGAGCGCACAATGGAATCCTTGAAACGCGAACTGGGACGACTGGTGGTCGATACCACGGCGAAGGTCACCGGAAAAGTGTTAACGCAGGAAGACCAGCGCCGATTGCAGGAGGAAGCAGTCCGAGAAGTGACCTGATGAAGCTCACCAAAGAAATTCGTCAACTTTCGCGCAAGATGCTTCAGGGAAGTTTCACTGATGGTCAGCTTGATCCGGCCAGGGTGACCTCTTTGGTAGATTCCCTCATTGCACACAAGCCACGCAATTACATCGACGTTCTAAAAAACTACAAGCGCTTGCTCCGGCTGGAACTCGAAAAGCGCCATGCCACAATAGAAACCGCGAGCGAAGTCGATCCGGCCATACGTTCGGAGATTGTGACCAATCTGAAAAACAAATATGGTAACGATCTTGCCACTGAATTTCAGGTCGACCCTGCGCTCCTCGGCGGAATGCGGATCCGCGTTGGAAGCGATGTCTGGGACGGAAGTGTGCGTCACCGCCTGCAGCGCCTGCAACACGAACTTTAACGAAAATTCAAAACCATGAGCACCATACTCGAAGAGATTGAATCGAAAATCGAAGAACTAAAAACATCGACCACCAAAAGCAACGTCGGCATTGTGCGCGAGACAGGCGACGGGGTGGCCCGCATCGAAGGTCTGAGCGACGTCATGCTCAACGAGATGATCGAGTTCCCCAACGGGGTCTACGGTCTTGCGCTCAATCTCGAGGAAACCGAGGTCGGCGCCATCTTGTTAGGCGACAACACCCTTGTCGAAGAAGGGGACGAAGCCAAAACCACAGGCCGGCTTCTTTCGGTTCCCGTCGGCAAAGGCCTTTTGGGGCGCGTGGTGAATACGCTGGGCCAACCGCTCGATGGTAAGGGTCCAATCAAAAGCGAGACGTTTTATCCGTTGGAAAAGATTGCGCCCGGCGTGATCAAACGCCGTAGCGTGAATCAGCCGGTTCAAACAGGAATCATGCCCATTGACGCGATGATCCCGATCGGGCGTGGCCAACGCGAGCTGATCATCGGCGATCGTGCAACGGGTAAGACCACTATCGCCATCGATACCATTATCAGCCAGGCGCGCCTGAACAAGGCGGCAGAGGATTCGGGAGACAAGAATTACCGTCCGCTCTATTGCATCTACGTCGCTGTCGGCCAGAAAAACTCAAACGTAGCGCGGGTGCTCGATGTTCTCGAACGAGAAGGAGCCATGCCGTACACCACAATCATCTCCGCGCCTGCATCCGACACGGCAACCAACCAGTATCTGGCACCGTTCGCCGGTGCTGCGATGGGAGAGTGGTTCATGGATAACGGCATGGATGCGCTCATCATTTTCGACGATCTATCAAAGCACGCAGTCGCATATCGACAGGTATCGCTAGTGTTGAAACGACCCTCGGGACGCGAAGCCTATCCGGGCGACGTCTTTTATTTGCACTCGCGGTTGCTGGAACGGGCTGCGCGCATGAGCGACCAATTCGGCGGTGGCTCACTTACCGCGCTACCAATTATCGAGACACAGGCCGGTGACGTCTCCGCTTACATTCCGACGAACGTCATCTCCATCACTGACGGCCAGATTTATCTGGAAACTGATTTGTTTTATCAAGGAGTTCGGCCGGCGATTTCGGTCGGTCTGTCGGTAAGCCGCGTTGGTTCCGCAGCCCAGATCAAGGCCATCAAGCAAGTTGCCGGTAAGGTCAAACTCGATTTGGCCCAGTTTCGTGAGTTGGCTGCATTCGCGCAATTTGGTTCGGATCTGGATACGGCCACCAGAGCGCGACTTGATCGCGGACAACGAATTGTAGAGCTTTTTAAGCAAAAACAGTACAACCCGATCCCCGTGGAAGAACAAGTGGCTGTGATGTGGGCGATGCAAAATGGCTACATCGATGCGGTTCCCGTCGACCGGGTAAAAGAGTACCAGCTCAAGCTCCAAGATTGGCTCCAAACACGCAAAACGAGCTTGCTCCAGATGATTCGCGAGAAAAAAGAGCTCGATAAGGAGATAGAGGGGCAATTGAAGAGCGCGCTCGACGAATTTAAGACTGCCTGGCGGTAAATTAACTGGACCTTTAGATGGCGAATACGCAGGACATACGGCGCCGGATCAAATCGATCCGCAACACGGCGCAAATTACCAAAGCGATGCAAATGGTAGCGGCGTCCAAGATGCGTAGAGCGCAGCAGCATGCGCTCGCCGGACGTGCCTATGCCGCCCTGATGAACAAGGTTCTCGTTTCGCTGCAAAACCGGACGGATCCGCGATTTCATCCGCTGCTAGCTGTTCGTCCGCTCCAGAAGGAGTTAGTGCTGATTATTAGCACCGACAAAGGACTCTGCGGAGCCTTGAATACAAATCTCTTTCGCGAAGCTGCAAATTTTGATTCGGCTAAGACGAGTTTTGTGGTCACTGGGAAGAAAGCCAGACAATTCATCGCACGAACAAAGCGCGAGTTGCTCGCAGATTTCGAACTGAAGGACTCGCCAAGCTTCATTGAAGCGAAACCAATCTCAAAATTTTGCATGGAAAAATTCCTGAGACGCGAAGTGGATAAAGTTTCGGTGCTCTTCACACATTTCATCAACACAATCAATCAGCGCACCGTCGTTCAGACCTTGTTGCCGATCAGCAGCTTTGATCTGCCGAAGGGGGAGGCCGCTCAAACTGAAACAAAGGGAGTCGATCCGATGATCGGATACATGTTTGAACCCAGTGCCGAGGTCGTCCTCGACGCGGTGCTTCCTTATTATATTTCTTACGCGGTTTTTCAGATGATCCTTGATGCGCGAGCGTCTGAGCACAGTGCTCGCATGGTGGCGATGAAAAACGCCACGGATAATGCGAACCAGTTCATCAAGGATCTAACGCTCGAGTATAACAAGATGCGCCAGGCCGGTATCACGACCGAGCTGCTCGAGATCGCTACAGCACAAATGGCACTCTCTGGCTAAATCAAGTTTTATGAATAAAGGAAACATAGTTCAAGTGATCGGTCCCGTAGTCGACGTCGAATTTCCAGAGGGAAAAGGTCTACCGAAAATCTACAACGCGCTGGAAATTGAGTACGAAGTTCACGGAAACCCAACCAAACTAACTCTCGAAGTCCAACAGCACCTCGGCGACAACTGGGTGCGTTCCATCGCAATGTCTTCTACCGAAGGACTGAAGCGTGGCATGAGCGTGACCGATACCGGTAGCCCAATCACCGTGCCTGTGGGCGAAGCCGTTCTCGGGCGGCTTTTCAATGTCACGGGCGATCCAATTGATAACCGTGGCCCCGTTAGTTACACGAAACGGTACCCCATTCATCGCGCTGCACCGACGCTCACGGAGCAGGACACGAGAGCGCAGATACTGGAAACGGGCATTAAAGTAATCGATCTCGTCTGCCCCTTCTCAAGAGGTGGTAAGGTTGGCGCGTTTGGCGGAGCGGGCGTTGGCAAGACGGTTGTCATTCAGGAGTTAATCAACAACATCGCGATGAAGCACGGTGGCGTGTCGATGTTTGCTGGTGTAGGCGAACGAAGCCGCGAAGGCAACGATCTTTACAAGGAAATGAGCGAGGCGGGCGTAATCAATCAGGAGGATCTGTCGAAGTCGAAAGTCGGGATGGTTTTTGGTCAGATGAACGAGCCGCCGGGCGCCAGGCTTCGCGTGGCTCTTTCAGCCCTCGCAATGACCGAATATTTTCGTGACGAACGCAATCAGGACGTTCTTCTTTTTATCGATAATATCTTTCGATTCTCACAAGCGGGTTCGGAAGTCTCAGCGTTGTTAGGGCGAACCCCCAGCGCAGTTGGCTATCAGCCGACGCTGGCTGCGGAGATGGGTGATTTACAAGAAAGAATTACATCGACGAACAAGGGTTCGATCACATCGTTTCAAGCGGTGTACGTTCCAGCGGACGATCTGACCGATCCTGCGCCCGCGAATACGTTCGCGCATTTGGACTCGACGATTGTGCTTGAGCGTTCCATTGCCGAACTCGGGATTTATCCGGCAGTTGATCCGTTGGCTTCGACATCAAAAGCGCTGGCACCAGAAACTGTCGGCGAAGAGCATTATGATGTGGCGCGCGGCGTGCAGCGTGTTCTGCAGCGCTACAAAGATTTGCAAGACATCATTGCAATTCTGGGAATGGACGAACTAAGTCCGGAGGACAAGCTCACTGTCCATCGTGCACGTAAGATTCAGAGGTTTTTGAGCCAGCCGTTTCACGTGGCAGAAGTTTTTACCGGCTTCAAAGGTCAGTATGTGCCCGTTGCGGAGACAGTTCGCGGTTTCAAAGAAATTCTCAACGGCAAACATGACGACGTGCCCGAACAGAACTTCTATATGAAGGGCGGCATCGATATGATTAAAGAAGGTTAAAAATGTTACAAATGTTACATTGTTATAAAGTGTGGGACGGTCGCGTGCTCGGTCGTTTTACCTTTGGAGCTCTTGTAACTATGTAACTATGTAGCTTCTATCCATGGCCACACTGAAACTCGAGATCGTTACGCCTGAGGAAAAGATCTATTCCGAAGACATCGAAATGGTCACCCTTCCCGGATCGGAGGGCGAACTGGGAGTGTATCCGAAGCACGTTCCGCTTCTCACGACATTGAAGCCCGGCGAACTGCGCGTCATAAAGAACGGCCGCGAGACCGCGATGGCCATCGGGGAGGGTTTTGTGGAGATCAAGGGAGACGCCGTTTCCGTCCTGACGGACATGGCGCTCGAATCCGAAAAGATCGACCTCGCTGCGGCCGAAGCTGCCGTCGAACGGGCAAAAGCGGCGATGAAAGAGGACCATACCGCGGAGGAGGTGGCTGCTATCCAGGCCACACTGCAAAAAGCGCTAGCGCAAATGCACGTCAAACGTCGCCGCCATCCCGGGTAGCAGCTTGCAGAGGCGCTTGTGTCAAGCGCCCATCTATTTCAAATTTGCTGCTTGGCACAAGCACCACTAAACACTCTGGGAATCATTGCGGGGAACGGTGTCTATCCCCGTTTGCTCGTCGATGGAGCGCGAAAAGCTGGCGTTCAGAAAATCATCGCCGCAGCATTTACAGGCGAAACTGACTCAG
>JBLMXD010000090.1:0-3777 GCA_050257575.1 Alphaproteobacteria bacterium
GAGTTCGCCTCTCCCTTTTGAAGAGAGAGGCGGCTGGCTTTGCCTGACGCCCATATGACGTGCCAGGTCAGCGGTTGCGGACGTATGCACGAATCGCTTCGAATTGATTCGCTCCATCCAAGCCGGCTTCCGCCATCACCGTTGCGCCCGGACCGCTTCCAAGAAAATGCTTATGACGGAACGGATGCAGCGTGTGTTTGCGTCCGTAGTCGGAGCGCACCCAGCGCGTCATCGTCGCGAGCGTGAAATCGGTGATACCCATGGCTTCCTGCTGGTGTGCTTCGGGAAAAATCCGTTTGCGCTCCGCTGCCGGCAACATGTCGAACAACTCGGATGATGTGACCACGTAAACGTTCACGTCGAGTTTCTCGCGCTCAAGGAGTGGCAGCGTTTCGTTGAGGAAGGCATTTGTTACGCCGGTGCCTTGAAGCACGATTGTGCCTTGCGACAGCCAGTGCGCAGCGCGCAAAAGATAGACGCCTTGGGCTGCCGTCGAGGCAGGCGGCAAACCAAGCGCCGCTCGATCGAGCACGAGTTCCGGCGGACGCGTCACAAACGGCGCGATAATAGCCGGGCGCTTTGCCAGCGCGGCGGAAACAAGAAACCAGATTTCCTGCGGATCCCACGGTGTCAACGTGATCATTGTGCCGAGCGGAAAATTATCCTGAAGCAATTGCAACGACTGCGGGTCGGCATGCGTTGGGCCATCCTCGCCGGTCTTTAGCCCGGCGTGAGCGCAAACGAGAAAGAACGGGCGATACGCGCCTCCTTCCACTGCAACACGCGCTTGATTACCAATCGCGTGCAACCGCGCTGCGATGTGACCAAGCGGCGCGCTGAATGCGCCGTACGACGACCCCGCGCCGATGTGAGCGCCAAATGAACTGATACCCGAAAGCGTCGCCATCATGGCGTCCTCGCAAATTCCGCCGATCGCGAGTTCCCGTGCGCCGGGATTCGAGCGGCGATTGTAGAAACCGCCCGGGAATTTGTCGTTCGCTTTATTGATGCTTGTCGATCCGAGCAGATCAGCAGCTGCAACAATGAAAGCCCCTTCGGTGGCGACATTATAGTGATTCAACACACGGCCCAGTTGCTCGCGCAACGTGGTTTTTGTTCCCGGTTTTAATGTAAGATCTGATGGCGTCGCGGCATCAGGAGCGGCTTCGGCGATTGTGTAAGTAAGGTCGACATTCGGCCTACCCTCCGATGGTTTGCGCGCGCGTGCGTTCAATCGTTTCTGTGCGGTGCGCAACTGTTCAGCAAATGCCTCGACCATTGGCCGGCTCGCTTCCATTGACTGGCGAATGATGCTCAGAGTTTTCCAGTAGCATTCCTCGATGATGGTGGCATCGGCACCACCGCAGCAGCGTTGCTTGTCACCTTCGCAGCATGGGAGCGGCACGAAGTCTTTCGGCAACAAGGGCGCGACGGCTGCGAAGAATGCGCTGGAGCAAAGCCCATGGCCAGCTCCATGGGATGCGCGTCCCTCAATCCCATATTGCCAGCCTTTGACTGTGCGATACACGATCGCCGTCGGCTGATTGTTCTTAAACTCGAGTGCCAGACGTTGTGCTGTGCTGATTTGCTGCCAATCGAATCCATCCGGCACGTAGACCACATTCCAATCATGCAAATACGCGAGCTCGGCCGGGGTCCATTGCACGTATTCTCCGGGGGCCTCGCCGTCACGACAGACATGATTCGAATCGATCGACGCCTGATTCCAGTCGATATGCAGAATGATGTTATCGAGCGACGCGGTCGCTGCAGCGGCGAAGGCTTCCGCCACGCGGCCCGGCGTCATTCCGCCTTCGCCTTCGATGATGTGAACGCGCGGCGCGTCTTCACGGTACAGGTCGCCTGCAGCCCAAGCCAAACCGAACGAGGCTGGAACCCCAACGCCAGACGCGCCGGTTGAGAGCCTGACGAACGGTGTGGCTGGCGTCGGATGTCCATCGAGTGGTTTGGCGTGAAATTTTCTGAACAAAGGTGTGGCCGTTGTAGGATTGCGACGGAACCCAAGGAGATCTTCGAGTCGCAACTGAAATTTCTCATCGCGAGGCAACAAATCAGGGGCGGCAATCCGGGCCACTTCGTTGCGCAGCGCCCACATGGCATAAAGCCCGAGCGCTTTGTGTCCGGCCGCGTACGAAATGATGTCTGCATCCCGGCGATTCGGTTGGGTCAGATCGTAATCCATCGCGTCGAACAGAAGTCGTGCGACGAATCGTCCGGAAGAAATCGAGCCGCCGGGATGACCGGATAGCGGCACATAATTGTACATGACGGCACAAAGTGTGCGGTAAACGAGATCGAAAGCTTCGCATCGTTCCACCGTTGCTTCGTCGAGCGGCCAACCTTCTTCAAACATGCGATCCGCGGCATTGATAAACCCACCCCGACGCGGGCCGAACGGCATCGTGCTGTCATCTCGATGAGCGGGGGTTCTGTCGTGTGAAATGAGATTGGTAAACATGGTCTGTCTTTCTTGGTGGAAGGTTGATCCGGCGTTTTATTTGCACTCATAAACAGCTCTTCAGCTGAACTGCGCCATGCAGGTTTTGTGAAAGGACAACCATTTTTTGCGCTGGGGCACCCGTAGATGCGCGCGGCTATCACAAGATCCGAACAAACTGTCGCAAGTTATGATTAGCGTCGTTCGCGCATAGGCCGCCACTTAGATGCAGAAAGGAAAAAATTATGAAGACACTCACCACATGGAACCCACTCCGGGAGATGGAGGAATTTCAAAACCGTTTCCAAACATTCTTTGGCGGTTTGCCGACGTTCCCGTTTCGTTTCCCGAAAAATGGCGAGAGGTTCAGGATGCCCGATTGGTCGCCCTTGGTGGATATCATCGAAGATGACCGCGAGTATCTCTTCAAGGCCGACCTGCCAGAAATGAAAAAGGATGAAGTAAAAGTCACAGTCGAGAACGGCGTCCTTTACATTTCCGGCGAACGCAAAACCGAAAAGGAAGAAAAGAAGAGGAAATTCCATCGGTTGGAACGCTTCTTCGGTACGTTTGAACGCACATTCACGGTGCCGGAAGATGCAGACACGACCAAGATCGTGGCTGACTTCCATGATGGCGTGCTGCAGGTTCACCTGCCGAAACGCCCGATGCCGAAGCCACAAGCGATCGAAGTAAAAGTGCAATAATGCGCGAGTGCCTGGCCGGGCGCGCAGGGCGGATGTCGCGCGCCCGGCCGTAACTGGAAGAACATTTCACTTGGTGTTCGGTTGATTTTTTTAGTACCTGCTAATCAGCCGGCTGATTTAGGTTCGGGCGATTAACAGGGCGAACTTGCGAAAGAAACGAACGACATCGACGCATGCGCTGCGCGAGAAGGCGATCAGCGAATTCCATGAGCTTCTCGCCGCAGACGAGACGTTATCGCCTGTTGTGTTCGAGAAATTGCGCAGCGCCATGCGCAAGAGCCGGCTGCTCTACGGCGAGCGACCCATAGGCATTGCGCTGCGGCCGCACCTTCTTCATCACAAACAATTCCAGGGACTCAGCCAGGCAGCGGAGCGGATTACGAGTGCGTTGGAAAAGATTGCAGCCGCAGTCGTGCAAGATCCCGACTTGATGGATGAACTCGGTCTGACGGAGGCGGAGCGCAATATGGCGCTTGTTGATCCGGGATTTTCAGCCGCCGGCGTAACGACCCGCCTCGATGCGTTCGTTCATGGCGACGAAATTAAATTCGTCGAATCCAACGCCGAGAATCCTTCGAGCCTGCCGGATCAGGAGGAACTGAATCGATTGCT
>JBLMXD010000091.1:0-9376 GCA_050257575.1 Alphaproteobacteria bacterium
AACATTTGGATTAGTAGTTTCGGCAACGACAGTCTCTACGTCTTCCAGAACGCCGACCATCATCAATCTATCGGCTATCAAGAATACCACGGTAGTGGCCCATTTGATGTTGCAGTCGCGAGTGACGGAAGTGCCTGGGTCTCGAATAGCGGTGGATTGGACGGCAGCTTCCCCAGCAGCGTTGCGAGATACGATCTTGTTAACGGCGCGCTAGAGCGGCGTTTTATTCGTTTCTTGGGTAACACGCTCAGAGGCATCGCCGTCGATTCGAACGGAAACGCGTGGGTTGGTTCTCTGGGCGATAACAAGGTTTACGGAATTCAACCGGACGGTACCGAGGTCGGCAGCTTTACTGGTGGGGGAATGGATGGTCCGTGGGACGTTGCTGTAGACGGCGAAGACAACTTATGGATCGCGAATTTTGGTCCCGTGCAGGCGGGGAGCAATTTCACGGACGGGAGGCTCACGAAACTTGCCGGCACGAACCCCGCCAGCCGGCCGGCTAACAAACGGACTGGCGATCCGATATCACCCGCCAGCGGCTACACGGTACCCTCTGCAGGTGAACAGGTGTTACTGCACAATGGCGATCCTCTGTACGGACCGGGGGCTGATCCCAGTTATGCCCCGATGATGCGTCAGACCGCCGTTGTGATCGATCAGGCTGGCAACATCTGGTCCGTCAACAATTGGAAACCCGATTTCGACACCGATGCTACCGCCAATCCGGGTGGCGACGGCATCATCATTTTCGTTGGACTTGCAGCGCCGCCTCCGCAAATGCCTTAACGCTGTATTGTCGAGTTCGAATATTGCAAAGTGGCGATTTCGGTACGTCCGCCTTCATCCTCGCGCCGCCTTCTCCAGCACGGCGATATCTATCTTGTCCATTTCCATCATCGCTTTCATGACGCGATTTGCTTTCTCGGCGTCGCGATCGGCCAACATGTCTCGGAGAAAGACTGGATTTACCTGCCAGGAAAGACCGAACTTGTCTTTTAACCAGCCGCAGCGCCCGGTGAATCCGCCATCGGCGGAAAGTTTCTCCCAGAAATAATCGATCTCCTCCTGGGTCTCACAATTGATAGAGAACGAGATCGCTTCGGTGAACTTGAAAATCGGCCCGCCGTTAAGCGCTACGAAGTCGACTTTATCGAGCGTGAATTCCACGGTCATCACGCTCCCCTTTGGGCCCGGTCCGTCTTCGCCGTAATGCGTTGTCTTCCCGATCTTGGAGTTCTTGAAAATGCCCACGTAGAACGTGACTGCCTGCTCCGCCTCCGAATCGAACCATAAAAAAGGATTTATCTTTTTCATATATCTCAGCTTAAACGCCATCCCTCTCGAGTCTCAACACTCAACTATCCTGCGCTTGCTATTAGTGTACGACGCCGCAAATTTACGCCCCGAACAATGGGAAGAGTTCCGGCATGATGAACAAAATTGATTTCGCAGTCGCTATTGGCGGCGAGAATGGCCAGGGGATTGCCTCCACCGGCAACATTCTGGCGCTGATCTTTGCCCGGCGCGGACTGCATCTGAACGCCTACAACGCTTACCAGTCAATTATCCGTGGCGGTCATACTTTTCTGACAATCCGTGCGGGCGATGGTCCGGTCCGCACCATGGGTGACAAGATCGATGTTTTGATTCCGCTCAATCAGGACACGATGGATCGACACCTGTCTTTGTTAAAAAGCGGAGCATCCGTGATTTACGACAAAGAAAAGATCACGCCGGGGCAGGCGGCGGACGGCGTCCAACTCTGCGCGATGCCGATGAAGGAATTAACCAAGGGCAACAAACTGGCGGTCAACACTGCTGCGCTCGGTGCGACGCTCCAACTGCTCGGGATTGAATCCGAACCGCTCGAGACGGTCATCGCGCGGCAATTCAAAAAGAAAGGCGATGCGGTCATCGCCGAGAACGTTGCCATTGCTCGTGCGGGGTACGATTACGCGGCTCAAAATTTCAGAGCGTTTTCGTGGAAGGCGCCTCAAGGCTCCAAACCGCTCGGAATAATTACCGGCAACCAGGCCCTGGCAATGGGTGGAGCGGCCGCGGGCGTGAAGTTTTATGCTGCCTACCCGATGAGCCCGTCCACGGGGGTGTTGATGTGGATGGCGGCGCATGCACGTGACCTTGGCATCATGGTCCGGCAGGTCGAAGACGAAATCGGTGTGATGAACATGGTGATTGGCGCGGCCCATACCGGCTGCCGGGCGATGTGTGCAACCAGCGGTGGCGGATTCGCGCTGATGACTGAGGCGGTCGGGATGGCGGGAATGATTGAAACGCCGATTGTTTGCATCGATGTGCAGCGCGCCGGACCGGCGACAGGCGTCCCGACGAAGACCGAACAAGGCGACCTCTGGCAAATGCTCGGAGCAGGGCAGGGCGATTATCCGCGCATCATCGTCGCGCCGACGAACCAGTTGGATCTGTTTCACACAATCCCGGAGCTGTTCAATCTCTGTGACAAATACCAATGTCCCGGCCTGGTCTTGTCCGATCTCCTGATTTCTGAAGGAACCGCGAGCATCGATCCCGACGATCTGGACTTCCAGGTGAAGATCGACCGGGGCGAATTGATTCTGCCTAACGGCAACGGAAACGGTGCGAATTCCGCCAGCGGCTACAACGACAAGGCCTATCTGCGTTACAAAAACACGCCGAGCGGAATATCACCGCGTGCCGTGCCGGGAGTGCCCGGCCACATTTTTACCGCCGCGACGGACGAGCACGACGAAGACGGCACGCTCATCAGTGATGAATTCACCAATCCGCAAAAGCGGCGGATGATGGTGGAGAAACGCGCACGTAAAATGCAGGGCGCGATCAAGGACATCGCCCCGCCGAAACTCGTTGGTCCGGAAAATGCCGAAGTCACGCTGGTGGGCTGGGGCTCGACTGCAGGCGTTATCCGCGAAGCGGTGGAAAAACTCGCAGGCGAAGAAGGCATCGTGGCCAATCAACTCGCCATTAAGTGGATTGTCCCGCTGCACGCGGCGGAAACAGGCGCCCTTCTTGGGCGCCGCAAGAAGGTGATCATCGTTGAGAACAATCAGAGTGGTCAATTTGCCCGTTATCTCCAGAGCGAAACCGGGTTCGCCGCGCACGGCCACATCCGCAAATACGACGGCGAGCCGTTCATGCCGCACCACATTGTCGAAGCAGTGAAAGCGCAACTGGCCGGTGAAACCCGGCTTTCTGTTCCTGTTCATGAAGTTAACGCCTAACGAAATATGACTGCACCCGCTGCACCGCCCGCCACGACCGAACCCGATCAACTAACGAAGGAAACTTACCGCGGCCGCATTCATCCCGATTGGTGTCCGGGCTGCGGCGACTTCTCCGTGCTCGCCTCGCTTCAAGCGGCTTTGTTCGAGCTTGGGTTGCAGCCGCATCAAGTTTGTATCATCAGCGGCATCGGCTGTTCGTCGAATCTGCCGGGTTACGTCAACACTTACGGAATGCACACGCTCCATGGCCGGGCGCTTGCCGTCGCGACCGGCGTCAAACTTGGCAACCACGAACTGAAGGTGATTTGCACCGGCGGCGACGGCGACGGTTACGGCATTGGCGGCAACCACTTTGTTCACACGATGCGGCGCAACGTCGACCTCACTTACATCGTGATGGACAATCAGATTTATGGCCTAACTACCGGCCAGTGTTCGCCCACTAGCGTCAAGGGAATGAAAACGAAGAGCACGCCGCAGGGAAGCGTTGAAAACCCGATCAATCCGATCCCGATGGCGATCGTTGGTGGTGCGACCTATGTGGCGCGCGCGTTCAGCGGCAAACAGAAGCACATGGTGGAAATGTTCAAGGGCGCCATTCAACACAAGGGCTTCGCGCTGGTGGACGTTTTCAGTCCTTGTGTCACCTACAACAAGGACAACACCTACCAATGGTTTAATCCGCGCGTGAAAATTCTCGAGGAACAGGGTCACGACCCGGCCGATTTTCAGAAGGCGATAGAGCGGGGTTATCAGTGGGGCGAAGAAATTCCCATTGGATTGTTTTGGCGTCGGACCAACCTGGAAACCCTGGAGGATTTGGAACCTGTACTGCATACAGGTGAAGGCCCGCTCGCCTTTCGCAATCTCGGCATTTCCCAGGAACACGCCAAACGTGTGATCCAGGAACTCCTGTAGTGACGTCCCTGCCGGCTGCAGAGGTCGGCTCGACCCTGTGACTCATCACCGGTCACTAGTCAGGTCTGGATGTGCTAGTTCTTAACCACCCTGATCCAGGGCTTCTTCTGTTCCCAGGCTATCGCGTTCTCCGTTCAATTCACCCTGCGGCACCGGTGCCCCTGATCGCTGCTGGCCAGGACGCGGTTCCGCTCGCGTAAGTCTTTGGCCCCGGCGCGAGAAGCCCGGATGTTCGACAGCGAGGCACATGCAACCGGTGTCTTCCGCACAACCCTGGCAACAATAGGTTTCGCCGTCGTGGGTATATCCTTCGCCTGGCCAATCATTCTTGATCATCCCGCAACCGGGACACGCTGGTATAGGAATCCAGTCTACCAGCGCATCGGTCTCATCGGTTTCTATCAGCATACGTTTTTCAGTCCGATCCCGGGAACGCCCCTTGCTACATAAAAATCGCTTCCAAACGCACTTTTGCGTGTCTGGCGTGACAGGTGCGAAGGAGCACGAGGTTGGGTGGTGGTCACCGTGGCGACCTGCTTGCAGTTTCTCGCCGCAACGAACTGCCCAAAGTGAAGTCAATCAGGAAGCCAGAAAATCAGGACAATCCAGGGATGCAAAACCGCCTCGGACGATTGGTGTCTATTCGCGCGAATTGAAAACTCGTTCGATTCCCGCTTTGACTGATGGGCTCCCGCCCATTTCGGTCTCTCGGCTTTGCCCATCGATGTCGCTCGCATCCCCGCGGCTCCATTCATACGCGGCTACCCTCACAGCTCTACCTTCTATCTCGGAAATCCCTTTCTTCGAGTCGTGGTTACGAATGCTTCGGAGTCTTCTGAAATGACGGAATTGACTCGTCGATCACGACCCAAGGCAGCTTGTCTTCAAGCCAGATCGCTTTCGTTGGCGCAAACGGTCTCGGATCGTCGAGCGACGCGACCGTGACATCGATATTGTCCGAGTCCGCGCTGTCCTCGAAAAACAGATGTGTACCGCAACATGACGCGAACGAGCGAATCCGATTTTCGTACGGAATTTTGCGCGGTTCGCCCTGAGTAATGATCAAATCTTTCCGCGGCATTGTTCCCCAGGTCACGTAGGGCGCGCCCGCGCTTTTCCGGCAATCGATACAATGACAATCGACTACAGTCAGGGGCCGGCTCCGCAACACGTATCGTGTCCCGCCGCAAACGCACCCACCGGTGATGTCCATAAAAATTGCTTTAGCGAAATCGATGAATCGGGAAACCAGGAATCCTGATAATCCACTTTTTCAGCCGGGCGCCGGGGTAGTGACACTTGGTCGGCGCGTCGCTGCGGAAAGGCTCAACCGCGAGATACCGCTAAAGATGAGACTGATGCCGACCAGCATTCCGAGCACCCACGCAGAGCTGGAGGGCCACTGGGACCAGATCATAATTGCAAGAATTAGCGTGATGATCGCGTCGAACAAGACCCAACCCGCATTCGTCTTTTTGCGAATTGTGAAATAGAGCGCCGTTTCAAGCCCTGCTTCGATCAGCAGAAAAATCGCGATCACCAGTGTAAGAGTGACGAGCCCGAGGAGTGGATGCATCAGCATGTAAACGCCGGCGAACCCGTACACGATCGCAAGAAGCAGTTGCCACAGACCACCCCCGAAACTGTGCGAGTGAAAAACGAAAATTAAATGCCAGATACCGACCAGGAGAATCAGCCATCCGACGACGAGAACAACTCCAATCGATGAAGCCAGCGGCAAAGCAATGGCGAGAATCCCGCAGATCACCATGAGAATTCCCCAAGCCATCGACCATCCGCTACCGCTTCGACCCGTGCTAACTGTCGTACCGTTACTCATCGTAGTGGGATCGCACCATCGCGATGGTTTGACGCTTCGGATTTATCTTTTGCATGTGAAACATCCTAGACGCCTGATCGCCACGAAGAAACACAAATCGTAGCTGTTCTAACCAATCTGGTTTCGCGGCTAACCGAACCAGCCTTTGCCGAACCTGTTCACCACGGATTACACGGATTTTCACAGATCAAGGTACCAAAACAGCCTCAGGAAGATTCGTGTGAATTCGTGTCCATTCATGATTACAGTCCTTGCGGATTCCTTTTCTTTTTGGAGAAAAGTCTCGTCATTCGTGAGAGGCCTCGCCATACTCGGCCACTTTCTGAAGGCAAAATGCGGAGGAAATTATGATTCACCTGATCTGGTACATTGTTGTGGGTTTGATCGCGGGCGTTATTGCGAAGTCAGTGTTGCACGTGCACATGACGCTTTTCTGGACAATCGTGCTCGGCATCATCGGATCGATCATCGGCGGAGCCGTTACGCACTTGTTTTCGCCGTCGGCCGGACGATTTCACCCGGCCGGCATCATTTTCTCCACGCTTGGCGCGATTGTGGTTCTCTATCTCTGCATCAAGCTGCATATCCGTTTCCCCCGCGTCCTCTAATCCGGCAAAACTGTAGCCGTTGACGCCGACCACGCGGGTTTCTTCATTCAACGTTGGACGTTGAGCGTTGGGCGTTTTCCAATTGAACCCCGTCCGCATTCAACAACTCCGCGCCGTGAACGCCGGCTAGAGCAAACAAGACCAACACGATACTGGTCATTCGCATACATCCGGAATTCCGCCGACGTGATTCACCGTCCAAAAGCGAAGTAACTTCATTTTCAATCCGCTCTCTGAGCGGCGGATGTGAATTCCGGAAAGTGATCGACAACTGGTTCATGGCATGGAGCATAAAAGTCTGTGGAGGAGTTTGGATATCTCTCGGTCATCATCTCCGTTATCATCGGGCTGAGCATAACGCAGTTGCTGCAAGGTATCGGTCAGGTCATCAACGCGCGCGATCGGGTACGTATTTACTGGCCCACCATGGCGTGGGCCGTGTTCCTCCTGCTGGTCGATACCCAGGCGTGGTGGGCGATGTTCGGTTATCGCAACCGTCAGGCGTGGACGTTCGTGCAATTCACCGTTGTCCTGCTTGAAGCGATCATGCTCTATCTGCTCGCGGCGATTGTGCTTCCAAATATCCCGGACGAAGGCGAAGTCGATCTGCGAAAGAACTATTTCCGGCACGCCGGCTGGTTTTTCGGCTCGCTCGTCGTCCTTCTTTTGGACAGCCTGTTCAAGAGCGTTGTTATCTCCGGAGGTTTACCTGGAAAACCCGATCTCGGGTTTCATTTGTTCTGGATTACAACCGCATTAGTCGCAGCGTTTACGCGTAATGAGCGTTATCACAAGGCATTTGTCTGTCTCAGTTTCGCTGTGTTCATCGCATACATCGCACTGCTTTTTCCCTGGCTGCGCTGACTGAAATATCACAAGACAGGCGGCTGACCGTTTTCCGTGAAGCTCCGCCCTCGCGAAGGCGGACCAACGAGCCGGCTCTTAAGAGTTTCAAAATCTGCATTCAACGCCTCCGCGTCACTGAACGCCCGTTAAAGCAAATAAGACCGGTGCGATGCTGGCCATTCTCATGGAACAACTGTTTTCATCGTTAGGGAGGGCTTAGCGTCGCGGTGACGCTTTCCCATTCCGCGGTCAGACGGGCGAGATCACGGGATACAGCCGAAAGATCTCGATTGATCGCGATGGCGTTACCGTCCGGTCGATAAGTCGCGGGATCTTCCAGCGCCGCGGCCAGGTCTTTCTGTTGTTTCTCTAATGCCGCGATTTTCGTCTCCAGTTCGTGCACTCGCTTTTCCGTTTCGCGTTGTGCTTTAGCGATCGCTTTACGTGTTTCCGCTTCGAGGCGCTTCTGCGCTTTTTGTTCGCGTAGTCCGCCGACTCTTCGGGCGGCGTTATCGGTTGCCACAGGCTGGGCGACCCGGCGGTCCGTCCCTACCAGTCCCGCTCGTGCCGATGTGGCTTTTGATCTGTCCAGATAGTAAGCGTAATCGCCGGGATAGAACGTTAGTTTGCTACCCGCGCGGTTCGCACCTGCGGTTACGTGCAGAACACTGCTAGCGATGGCACGAATGAAATGAACGTCGTGACTAATAAAGATCAGCGTCCCGTGATATTGCTTGAGCGCGCCGATGAGAGCGTCGATTGAGCCGACGTCGAGATGGGTTGTTGGCTCGTCCATGAGTAGAAGATTCGGCGGATCGAGTAATAGCCTGACGAGAGCCAGTCGGGACTTCTCACCACCGCTCAAAACTGCGACGGTCTTGAAAACATCGTCGCCTCGAAACAAGAAAGAACCGAGCACCGTACGCGCGGTTTGTTCGGACACTGGATTAGGCATGTCGCATGCGCTCTCCAGAACGGTATGGCTCGGGTTAAGCACCTCGATCCGGTTCTGGGAGAAGTAACCTGTGCGCACATTATGCCCGAGCTCGCGTACGCCATGCTGCACAGGCAACACCCCGGCCAGCAATTTGAGCAGAGTCGATTTCCCAGCGCCGTTCGGGCCGACGAGCACCGTGCGTTGACCTCGCTCCGCCTGATATTGCAATCCGCGATACACAGCGAGGTCGCCATAGGCATGATCGATATCTTTCAGTGTGACTACGCGCAGACCGCTACGCACCGGTTGAGGAAAATGGAACTTGATCGTCTTACCACGCGCGACCGGGGCCGCGATTTTCTTCATGCGATCGATCTGTTTCAGCTTGCTCTGTGCCTGCGATGCTTTGCTGGCCTTGGCGCGAAATCGGTCGGCAAACAATTGCAGCGCCGCGATTTCTTTTTGCTGATTCTTGTAAGCGGCGAGCTGTTGTTCTTCGCGCGCTGCTTTCTGCTCGACATAACTGTCCCAGTCGCCTCGATAACGCACCAGCTTCGAGTGTGCGATCTCGACAATGCTGCCGACCAGTTGATTCAAAAATTCGCGGTCGTGCGAGATCATAACAATCGCACCGGGATAGGTTCGCAGATATTCCTGGAACCATTGAAGCGATTCGAGATCGAGATGATTGGTCGGTTCGTCCAGAAGAAGGAGATCGGGTTCCATCACCAGCAACCGCGCAAGATGCGCGCGCATGATCCAGCCACCGCTTAACGCGCGCGCTGGGCGATCGAAATCCGTTTCACGAAAAGCGAGTCCGGCCAGGACCCGTTTTGCTTTCGGTTCGAGTTCCCAGCCGCCGTGCTCATCAAAAACATGAAGCGCCTTGTGATATGCCGGGTCGGCACCGGGGTCAGCGATCCCTGCTACAATTGCTTCATGCTGCTTGATCACTTTCTGCGCGTGCACGAGTTCCGGCGAAACT
>JBLMXD010000092.1:0-4810 GCA_050257575.1 Alphaproteobacteria bacterium
GCGCGCGGAAACGGAATAACAACAATTTCGCCAGCTACAGGTTTGACCATGCGGCCTCCTCTTCTTTTGAATTCCAATCGCGCCCAAGAACAGATTCGCTCAGCTCCGCGCCGTTGAATGCGGTGTTCTCTTCAGATTCGTTTGAATCATCAGGTTTCATGTGTTTCGCAGCTTCCAAAGTATAGCGGCGCGGAATGTCGTCCAGCAATGCTTGTCGATCTTCAGCAAAGTTCGTTTTGGCGGGCCGCATGCGTTCTCGGGAATTTTCCGCTGAGACAGCGGACGCTACAACGGTTACGCTCTCCGCATTACGCACGACACACGATGAGATCGACCCGCTTTTCTTTACTCGCAGCAGGCGTTGTTTGCTTCACATTTGTGACATCAATGCATGCACAACAATCTGCGGCAGAACGCGTAGCCGAAATTCAGACTGCGCTACGCGCAGCGAAATTGGACGGCTGGCTTTTTTACGATTTCCGGCACAGTGATCCCCTCGCCTATCGGATCTTGAAGATGGACGAAAAGATGTTCGCGTCCCGGCGCTGGTTCTATTACATCCCCGCGTCGGGTGAGCCGGTGAAAATTGTGCAGTCGATTGAGCAGTTCAAACTCGATGCACTTCCGGGCAGGAAACTTGTCTACCGCGGCTGGAGGGAACTCCACGCTACCCTAAAGGAAGTGCTGGGCGTTACGGAAAAGGAACCGAAGCGTCGCATTGCGATGCAGTATTCGCCGATGAATGACATTCCGTACATCTCGCGCGTGGATGCGGGAACGATCGAGCTGGTTCGCTCCTTCGGAGTGGAACCCGTTACGAGTGCGGAACTGGTGCAACAATTCGAAGCAGTTTTTTCTCCGGCGCAACACCAGATGCATGTCGAAGCTTCCGACAAAATGCATCGCATTATTCAGGATGCGTTTGCTGAGATTGCGCGACGAATTCGTGCCGGCGAACCAACCACCGAATGGGACATCGCGCAGTTTATGCTCCGTCGTTACAAAGAGGAGGGAATGGAACAGGAGCCGATGATCGTTGCGGTGAACGCGAACACGGCCAATCCGCATTACATGCCTACAAAAGAAAAGAATTCACCGATCAAGCCCGGAGATTTTGTCTTGATCGATGCGGCCACAAAACTGGAAAAACCTGATGCGGTGGCGACCGATCAGACCTGGACCGGTTACGTGGGCGAAACTGTTCCGCAAGAGTACTCACGCATTTTCAATATCGTGCGCGAAGCGCGCGACTCTGCGGTCGATTTCGTGCGTAAGAACGTTCGCGCCGGTAAACCGATTCGCGGCGCCGAGGTGGACGATGTGTCGCGCGGTGTCATCACGCGCGCAGGTTTCGGCGAACAATTCACACATCGCACCGGGCATTCGATCGGCGAAGAAACCCACGGCAACGGTGTTAACATCGACGACTTCGAGACGCGCGATTCGCGGCGCATCATTCCCGGCGTTTGTTTCTCCATTGAGCCGGGAATTTACCAGGAAGGAAAATTCGGCGTGCGCTCCGAAATTAACGTCTGCGTTTCGAACAAGGACATCGAGGTCACCGGTCAACCGATCCAAACGAAGATCATTCCGATCCTGAAGTCTGGGTCGGATTAGCATTAGCTCACACCGGGTGGCAGAAAGACGATGAGCTGCCGGGGACTCGGTGTCGCCCGGCAGCTCGTTTTATTCTCGTTAGATTCTATGGGTTAAGGCCGTTGCGTTCAGGTTGGGCGGCGCTTCCAGAGTATCTATCGTGGAATCTCACCTTCATTTACTGAAGCAACTGTGGCTCGCCGTAGATGAAGTCGTCCATCATGACGATGTCGTGATTCCGATCGTCATTCGGACCGGGAGCTACATCGCCGGTCTTGATGCGGATCGATGCGATGCGGGCGTCATCGAACGCGATGCCGACGAAGGACAGGTTTCCGTTACCAGGCGACGACGGAACGAAACTGGTGAAGATAAGCTCGCCCTTTCGGCCGAAGTACTGGATGCGCGTGCTTGAGCGTGCCGTGTTAGCCCCAACGCCATCTGGCTGATCAACATCTGTGAACACCGCGCCGAAGGCTTTGACCGCCGCGGGGGAAAGGCCATTGGTTCCCGGTATGGAAAAAGACGCTTCGGTGATGTTGCTTCGTACAGGAGTGAACAAGCGCGATTTACTGAAGGCTTTGAAGATTTTGCCGTAGGTTGGATTGCCAAACAGGACAGCCAGCCCACCCTGGGGACCGCCTGACGGAGGAGCCTGTGAAAGGCCCAGCCCGGGTGTTTTGTACTGGCTGCCTCGCGTGTTTAGGAACGTGAGGAACGGATTTACCGGCGCTGTCGTATCCAGCACGTTGGGGTTGCCACCGTCCCAATTAATCTCGCGCCGACCTTTCGGGAGCGGCCCTGGATTGTTGAGATTATTGTCCCCCAACAGAGCACGGAATTCATTCACTGCGCCCTGAATTGACGCACCGTCTGGTCCGGCCGCCTGGAATACGATCGGCGAGCCGTCGTTCGTCCCTTGAGCGTGAGCAGTCTCGCTCACCGCGAGGAGCATCGATAGCACGCCAAAGGCGGCGACGACGATCGCACGAATATTTGCTTTGTTTACTGGTTGATTAGTTTTCATGGTTCTTTCTTCTGAGTTTTGGTTTTCTTGTCTTTGTTATTTCCGGCGTTTGTTGTTTTGCCGGTTCACGTGGTAAAGCGCGAAGGCCGCCAAAAACCCACCACGACTGCGCGAGATATTTTTAGAAGCTGTCAGGCTGTAAAAAATCCCTCGAACGTGTTAAACTTCGCACCGTCGAGCAGCCTGTATGACGCCGCCCCCATCCACGCGACGAGAGGTCACTCAATTGCTGGGTGACTGGAGCCGCGGAAATGAGAGAGCGCTCGAAAAGCTGATTCCGCTTGTTCAGCCCGAACTGCACCGGCTGGCGCATTATTATATGAGCCGGGAACGTGCCGGTCACACGCTGCAAACGACCGCGCTTCTCAACGAAGCCTATCTGCAACTTACCGATAAGACACAGCCGCCATGGCAAAACCGTGCACATTTTATGGCCGTTGCCGCGCAACTTATGCGACGCATCATGGTGAATCATGCGCGCACGCGGCAGGCGCTCAAACGCGGCGCCGGGGCGATAAGAGTGACTCTGGATGAGGCGGCCTTGGTCACCGAAGGGCGAGCGGAGGAGTTATTGGCGCTTGATGAAGCGCTGGAAAAGTTGGCCGAGTTTGATCGCCGCCGGTGCGAGATCGTCGAAATGCGTTACTTCGGCGGACTGACCGTCGAAGAGATTGCCGAGGTTCTAAAGGTACATCCCAACACCGTGATGCGAGACTGGAAGGCGGCCAAAGCGTGGCTCTACGCTGAGTTGACCGCGGAGGAATGTTGATGGAGCCCGAGCTCTGGCGACGCATCATCGACCTATTTAACGAGGCGATGACGCGACAGCCAAAAGAGCGCGGCGCGTTTCTCGATGAAGCTTGCAAGGGCGACAAAGAGTTGCGCCAACAGGTCGAGCGGCTCATCAAATCTCACGAAAAATCGGGGGACTTCCTCGAGTCTTCCGCCTTTGCTGTCGCTCCCGAACTCTTGTCAGATCATCCCAGCCGCGCATCAGTTGGAGAACTAATTGGTCATTACCGGATCGAATCGCTCATCGGCGTGGGCGGAATGGGAGAGGTTTATCTGGCGCGGGACGAGCGACTCGGGCGCAAAGCTGCACTGAAGCTTTTGCCAGACAGCCTCACGATGAACGAGGCGCAGTTGAGCCGGTTCAAAAACGAGGCGCGAACTGCCTCGTCGTTAAATCATCCGAACATCCTGACGGTCTACGAGATCGGCACGGAGGGAAACGTCCAATTCATCGCGACGGAGTTTATCGAAGGTGTGACCCTCCGTTCGTCCCTCGAGTCCGGCAAAATGAGTCCGCGTCGGGCAGTAGAAATCGCAGCGCAAGTAGCATCGGCGCTGGCTGCCGCGCATGAGGCCGGCATCGTGCACCGCGATATTAAACCAGAAAACATCATGTTGCGGCCGGATGGGTACGTGAAAGTTCTCGACTTCGGGATCGCGAAATTGATCGAGCAAAAACAGGCGTTGGACGATCATACAACCGAAACAACCGCGCTGCTGCAAACACGACCGGGGCTGGTGCTGGGGACGGCGAATTACATGTCTCCAGAACAGGCACGCGGTCAGAAGGTCGATGCTCGCTCAGACATCTGGAGCCTGGGAGTAGTACTCTACGAAATGGTAGCAGGCGCCCCGCCGTTTGACGGCGACACACCCAGCGACTGCATTGCCGCCATTCTCACCAAGGAACCGCCGGCGTTGTCGGCGGTATGGCCCGATGTTCCACCCAGATTCGAGTCTCTTCTGCAAAGAGCTCTACGTAAAGATAGCGGTGAACGCTACCAGACGATCAAGGAGATGCTTACCGATCTCGGCATTCTCAAGTGGAAACTGGAAGCGGAAAGCGCCTCGCCGCAGACAAACGCGCATACCGAATCTATCGGCGGCCAAATTAAGCGTCATAAGAGGGGCATGTTAGTCACTCTGACCGCGGCGCTCCTGGCGGCGACCGCGGTTGCGTACTATTTCTTCTCCGCTGTTCCGCCTTCGTCGGCGAATGCAAAATCCATCGCTGTCCTGCCATTTGAAAACCTGAGTGAAGATAAATCCAACGCCTACTTCGCAGACGGGATCCAGGACGAGATTTTGACCCGGCTCTCAAAGATCGCGGATCTAAAAGTGATCTCGCGCACGTCCACGCAGCGTTATAAGAAGAAATCTCAAAAGCTTTCTGAG
>JBLMXD010000093.1:0-3149 GCA_050257575.1 Alphaproteobacteria bacterium
TCTTGCCCGCATCCGTCGTTTTGAACAATCCGCGTTCGCCCCCGTCTTTCCACAAGTTCCCCATGGCTGCGACGTAAGCGGTCTCCGGTTTTTTCGGATCGACAACAATTCGTGCGATAGCGCGACTTTCCTTTAAACCAACGTTCTGCCATGTCTCGCCGCCGTCAGTCGATCGATACACGCCATCGCCCCAGTCGGATGTATTCCGATCGTTGGCTTCGCCGGTTCCGACCCAAACCACCTCGGAGTTAGATGGCGCAACTGCGAGCGCACCGATGGAGAGCATCGGTTGTTTATCGAAGATCGGTGCGAAAGTCACACCGTTGTCGTTGGTTTTGAAAACGCCGCCATGCGCGAGGCCGACGTAAAAGACAAACGGATTATGCGGGTCGATCGCAATGTCGGTCGTGCGGCCGCCCATCACTGCCGGTCCAATCGACCGCGCTTTGAGATTCTTGAAAAGCGCTTCGTTCAGCGGCACCTGCGGCGGCGAAGAAGGACTCGGCATCGCAGGAGGCGACGAAGATTCTTGTGCCGACAAATTTGAAAGAATGCAGGCCGAAACCCAAAACGAGCAAAAACAGGCAGTTCGGATGATCATGAGGACGCTACCATCGCGTTCTACTGCTGTGGGGCAAGTGCTTCGCTCGCCACTACGCTAACTTAGCGCCATCGGTTTGCGATCCGCCGAACCGTTGTAACGTTGTAACCCTTGTAACTTTTCTAATTTTCTTATGACCGAACAAATTCTAGCAGGCAAGATCGGACTGGTTTTCGGCGTCGCGAATAAGCGCAGCATCGCATGGGCAATTGCGAAAGCATGGGCAACTGCAGGTGCTCGCCTCATTTTCAATTACCAGGGCGAGCGGCTAAAGGAAAATGTCGAGCAACTGGTTTCCGAGTTTGGCGAAACGACGCCGTTGTTTCCTTGCGACGTTTCCAGCGATGACGAAATCAAAGGATTTTTCGAAAATGTCCGAATGGAAACGGATCGCGTCGATTTGATGCTGCACTCGCTGGCCTATGCGCCGCGCGAAGCGTTGGAAGGCGACTTTGTCAGCACAAGCCGCGAAGCCTTTCGCGTCGCGCAGGATGTCAGCGCCTACTCGCTGGTAGCGCTCGCACGTGAAGCGACGCCGCTGATGACGAACGGCGGGAGCATTGTCGCCATGACCTATTATGGCTCGGAGAAAGTCGTGCCGCATTACAACGTGATGGGTGTTGCCAAAGCCAGCCTCGAAGCCAGCGCCCGCTATCTTGCGTATGATCTTGGTCCAAAAAAAATCCGGGTGAATTGCATTTCCGCCGGACCGGTGCAAACGCTTGCAGCACGAGGAATCAGCGGCTTCACGTCGATGCTGAAGCATTACCAGGAACGCGCGCCACTGAAACGCAGCTGCGATCCGGCCGAGTTAGGGGCCACTGGGGTTTTCCTGGCCAGCGATGCAGCCGCAGCCATCACCGGTCAGGTGATTTATGTCGATGGCGGTTACCAAATAATGGGGATGTAGCCATTTTTCTTTGCTCATGCTCTTGCTCTCGCTCGTAATCGATTAAATAAGATCGAGCGCGAGCACGATTACGATCATGAGCACGAACATCGCGTCAAAGCTGCAAAAACTTCTGGGCGACAAGATTATCGCCGAAGATCCGGAAACGATAGTAGCGTACAGTGGCGATAAATGGTTTGCAGCGCATCCGCCGGAAGTTGTCGTGTTCGCGGAATCGACCGATGACGTGAGCAAACTTCTTCAGTTTGCCTCGCGCGAAAAAATCGCTGTGACACCTCGCGGAGGCGGGTTTGGCTATGTAGGCGGATGCGTACCGGCACGCGGCGGGATCGTGCTCTCGCTTGAGCGCATGAACCGGGTCAAGGAAATCAATTTCACGGACGCTGCTGCGATCGCTGAACCTGGCGTTTTCACCGGCGAGCTGAAAGCGGCGGTCCGCGCACAGAAATTATTTTATCCACCGGATCCGGCAAGCATGAAGGATTGCACCATCGGCGGAAACGTAGCCACAAACGCGGGTGGCCCGCGCTGTTTGAAATACGGTGTCACGCGGAATTACGTAATCGGTCTCGAAGTCGTGCTGGCAAATGGCGATGTACTACAGACCGGCGGTCGCGTGCACAAAAATAAAACCGGCTTCGACCTAATCGGCCTCTTTGTTGGATCGGAAGGAATGCTCGGTGTGGTCACCGAGATCACGCTCCGGTTACTTCCCCTTCCGCCGGCACGCGCAACTTTGTCGGCAGCATTCGCCACTGCAACGCAGGCCGCCGAAGCGGTGCAAGCAATTTTTGCGGCAGGTTTTCTGCCGTCGGCGCTGGAAATCGCTGATCATTTTACGCTCGAGGCGGCGCGGCGTGATTTGGGTGAGAAGATTGTACCGGGGGGAAACGCCCACTTGTTGATCGATCTGGATGGACAAGAGCAGAGTGTCAGCAGCGAGTCCGCGGCCCTTTGCGAGCTGATCAGGAAGAAAAAGCCGAACGCCCTCGAGATTGCGAACGGCGAAGCCGATTGCGAGAAGCTCTGGGCATTGCGACGTCAGTTCAGCAATTCGCTGCGCGCAACAGGCCTAACGAAATTGAACGAGGACGTCGTTGTACCGCGAAGTCATCTGGTCGACCTGATGGAATTCGCCGACAAACTGCAGGCAAAACATGGGTTCCCTATCGCCTGCTTTGGCCACGCCGGGGATGGCAATATTCATGTCAACATCATGGCAGACCGCTACAACCGCGACGCAGCCGTCCGCGAAAAGGTGCAGCGTGCCCTCGACGATCTCTTTGCACAGGTGCTTGCATGGGGGGGCGTTATCACCGGCGAACACGGAATCGGTCTGGCAAAAAAACGCTGGTGGCCCGAAGCAACCAGCGCTACTGCGCGTGATCTTCATCGCCGGCTAAAGCGTGCGCTCGATCCAGACAATATCCTAAACCCGGGGAAATTTCTCGACGATACGGTTCGTTCCTAGCTGTTCATCTTTTCATCCTGATTCAAAGTCGAACGGTCGCTCCGCCGACCTTCGAGGAGTTGGCAAACGCAAAATTTCGTCCAATTTACCTATTCACGCTATCCACGTGTTAATTTAAATTCTGATTGACTGATCGGCATTCGCATTGAGATTGCGCGACTACTTTT
>JBLMXD010000094.1:0-6085 GCA_050257575.1 Alphaproteobacteria bacterium
TCTCCAGCAGGACTTCTTCGATTCTTTTCCGTCCTGCTCGCCGCACGGTAATGACCAGGCCGGGGATTTCGAGTTTTGTTCCGGACGAGGGGACATAGCCCAGACGGGTAAAGACAAGTCCCCCTATTGTGTCGATTCCTTCGGCATCGATTGGAAAATTGAGATGTTCGCTTAAATCGTCGAGACGTGCGTTGCCGCTCACGAGGAATTTACCATTCCCCAGGGGCTCGATGTAAAAGGCTGAATCCTCTCCGGGCACCGCGTCGCTGAGGATCTCTTCCACCAGATCTTCCATGGTGATGATCCCTTCGGTCCCACCGAATTCGTCTACCACCACGCCCATTCCTTGAGGACGGGTGAGAAAAAGTTTAAGCAACTCGAGCGCCCGCATTGTCTCCGGGACAAACGAGGGCGCGATTAGCGTCTCGGTGTAGTGTTCCGTTGGATCGAGCAGGAACAGTTTGACGTCGATGATCCCCAGGATCTGATCGGGTGTATCGGCGTAAACGGGGACACGCCGGTGACGTTTCTCCTTCAAACGTGCGATCGCCTCCTCGTTGGTCAGATCATCCGGGAGCATGAAACTGTCTACGCGCGGCTTCATGCAGTCCTTGGCCGTTTTGTCCCCCAGCTTGATGATCTCCCGGATCATTTCCGCTTCACCCTGGAATAATGCGCCTTCTTCTTCGCCGATTTGAAGCATTGTTCCCAGCTCCTCGTCGCTCAATCGGGGACGATTGCGCAGGGTTGCCGGGGTAAAAAGATCGATCACATAATCGCTGACCGACTCGAGCCCGCGGCCGATACGGTCGAGAAACGGCATCGCAATTTGTAACGTGAAAGCAGCGATCGCCGAGAGCCTCGAGGGGGCCGCGAGCGCCACTAGTTTTGGCACCAAATCGCAGAGCAATACCACCACGGCAAAAATTACGATGCCGAGCAGCCATTGAGGAACATGCCCAGCCAATGGCCCTTCCCACACGAAGAAGAGACACAACACAACCAGCAGCACGTTGACCAGTCCATCTCCCACTAACAGGACGTTCAAGACGCGACGCGGATTTTCGCGGAAGAGCTGTATGAAACTTGTAAGCCTGGGGTGATTCGCCTCCAGGCGGCGCAACTGATGCGGCTTCAGTAAGAAAAGCGCCGTCTCTACCCTGGAAAAAAGTGCAGAACAGAAGATCAAAATCGCGATGGCCGCGAGAACAATGGCCAAAGTAGCGGCACTCATTTTTGTGGAAACAAACCACCCGTAATTTGGTTGGCCTTTCCGGCGCAAGACACACGGAGCGGGTGAGAATGTCCCCCGGAAGAGTTTATGATTGGTGGTTTGCTCATTCTCTGAGCTGCAACCAAATTAAAGCTCCCCATGGACAAACGCGAGAGGATTTCACGGTGGGTGGCCGGGTCGACTGGGGAAGACTTAAATTCTGCACGGACAGAAGTAGCGACACACCCCTATTACCGGGCGTTTTTCCGTTGCTGGAATGAGCAGCGTTACTATGAGGCGCACGACGTTTTGGAGCAGCTTTGGCTCAAGACGAAGGCGCGCGATGCGGATTTTTTCAAGGGATTAATCCAGGCCGCCGGAGCTTTCGTTCATCTTCAAAAAAGGTTCGAACACCCACTGCATCCCAAGCACAGCAGACGTTTGCCGCCCGCGGAGCGCTTGTTCCGGCTTTCTGAGCGAAATCTGGCGAGCTTCTCGCCGTGGCATCATGGGCTCGACGTGGCGGCGCTCTGCCGCCTCTTAAGCCGTTACGCCGATAAAATCGTTGCATCCGATTACCAAACAAATCCGTGGTCACCGGAAACCGCGCCGAAGTTGAAGGTAGGGGCGGTTCCCCCGAACCGTCCGCACGATTGAGGTCAATCGTCCCTACCTCGTGAAAATCAGTTTTATTCCCGCGATCAGCAGGACCGTGGCGAGACAAAGCGAAATCGCGCGGACAGCAAACCGTCTGCTGCCCAAGTGCGAGCCGACGATGCCACCGGTGATTGCTGCCGCTGCGAGGATGAATCCAAGCGAAGGGATAGAGTGAACTTTTGTGACATAGCCAACCAGCCCCGCGATTGAGTTCACCCAGATGAAAAGCGCCGAAACGGCAGCGGCCTGCCGAATATGCGCCCACTTACGAAACAAAAGCAGGGGCGTGAGAAATATTCCGCCGCCGGTTCCAGTCAGCCCGGCAAGAAATCCTAGTCCAGCTCCAGCACTTATCGCCACGGGCGGCGACGGAGGAAAGATTTCAGGCGGATCGCTCCGGCGAAACAGAAGTCGCGCAGCCGAGAAAAGCAGCACCAGCCCGATCAGAACCCTGAGAATCGAAGCAGATGGCTGCAGGTAACCACCGAGATATGCAGCGGGAATGGAAAGCAGGGCGAACGGCCAGAATAATTTCCACGAGAAATGTCCCGCACGCCAAAACTGAAACGTACCGATGGACGCTACCAGAATGTTGAGAACAAGGGCAGTCGGACGAATGACCACGGGCGCGATCCCGAACAACGTCATCGTCGCGATGTAACCCGATGCACCGGCGTGGCCGACCGATGAATAGAGAAAGGCAATTATTCCAATTGCGACGGAGAGAAAAACAAGATGCGTTGTGTCCATGCTGCTTTGTCATGTCGAGCGAAGGCGAGACATCTCTCGAATAATCTCCGCAGTCCTCCCGGACAAACAGCCAGAGATTCCTCGACTTCGCTCGGAATGACAAGAACGTTGATGTCACCGAGTGGTACCGGATTCAGAGTTCAAAGCTTAACGATTGGATGTCGTCTAACATGACAAGGCTCTTCCGCTTTGGGATTCTGGCGCTAGTTTGGTTGGTGATGGCAAATCAGAGCGACGCTGGTCCGACATCTGCGGGTGCGGTAGGCTCAGTGGGCACAGCTAGTGAAAAACGCGAGCACACAAACCGGCTGGCACACGAGAAGTCACCGTATCTTCTCCAGCACGCCCACAATCCGGTGGATTGGTATCCATGGGGAGAAGAGGCATTCGAGAAAGCGCGCCGGGAAAACAAACCGATCTTTCTCTCGGTTGGGTATTCCACATGCCACTGGTGTCATGTGATGGAACACGAGTCGTTTGAAGACGGAAAAGTAGCAGCAATCATGAATCGTGACTTCGTCAACATTAAGGTCGATCGCGAAGAGCGCCCGGATGTTGACCGTGTCTACATGACGTTTGTGCAGGCGACCACCGGCGGCGGCGGTTGGCCGATGAGCGTTTGGTTGACTCCGGATCTCAAGCCGTTTGTCGGTGGAACTTATTTTCCTCCGGAAAACCGGTACGGTCAGCCGGCATTCACAAGCGTGCTCGAACGTATTGCAACAGCTTGGAAGCAGGATCACGACAAAATTGTAGAGCAGGGGAACAGGATCGTTGATGCGCTGCGCGAATCCCAAGGGACGGCAGGCGAGGGTAAAATCGATGGTTCAGTTTTGGATGCCGCTGCCAAGCAATTTGATCGCAGCTACGATCCGAAAGAGGGTGGCTTCGGCAACGCCCCGAAATTTCCTCGTCCGGCGACGCTAAATTTTCTGACACGATTTTATGCGCGCGATCCCAAAACTGACGCCGCCAACCGCGCCCTCGATATGGCGCTGTTCACCCTGAGAAAAATGGCGACCGGCGGGATGCACGATCATGTCGGCGGCGGATTCCATCGTTATTCAGTCGATCGTTACTGGCACGTGCCGCACTTCGAAAAAATGCTCTACGATCAGGCGCAACTTGCGATGGCTTATCTGGACGCGTTCCAAATCACAAAGGATAAACAGTACCAATCCGTCGCGCGCGACATTCTCGGTTACGTCGCCCGCGATATGACCTCAAAGGAAGGCGGCTTTTACTCTGCCGAAGATGCCGACAGCCCCGTTGTAGGCGGGACCGGCGATTCTGGCCATAGAAAGACTGCCGAAGGCGCGTTCTACGTTTGGACGAAAAAAGAAATCGACGAGGCGCTCGGAGATGCGGCTGAGATTTTCGATTTCCATTACGGCGTGCAACCACACGGCAATGCGCCGGAAGGGAGCGATCCGCACGATGAATTTCGCGGTAAGAATATTCTGATCGAGCGGCACACGGTAGCAGAGACCGCGGAGCATTTTAAGAAAAGCCAACAGGAAATTGATGAATCACTGGCACAAGGTCGCGAGAAGCTGTTTGCCATTCGCGCCAAACGACCGCGCCCGCATCTGGACGATAAGATTATCGCTGCGTGGAACGGGTTGATGATCTCTGCGTTCGCTCGCGCTGCGCAGGCTCTCGGCGATCAACATTACCTGGACGTTGCGACGCGCGCCGGAAAGTTTTTGCAGGCTAATCTTTATGACGAAAAGAGTAACTTGCTCTATCGCAACTACCGGCAGGGCCGCAGCGAGGTCGCGGGATTTGCTGACGATTATGCTTTCGTTATCCAGGGCTTTCTCGATCTTTATGAAGCCTCGTTCGACGTCGAATGGCTCAAGTTTGCAGTCGAATTGGAGGCGACGCAGGATCGCCTCTTTTACGATGAGAAAAATGGCGGCTACTTCAGCACCAGCGGGAAAGACCAGAGCGTATTCCTGCGGATGAAAGACGATAACGATGGCGCCGAGCCGGCGGCAAGTTCCGTTGCCGCGCTAAACCTGTTGCGGTTATCGCAGATTCAAAATGATCAGAGCAAGTCGGAGCGTGCACGGAAAACAATAGATGCATTTGCCACTACGATTTCGCATTTCCCCAGTGCCATGCCGCAGATGCTGGTTGCACTCGATTATTCGTTGAGCAAACCGCGGCAGATCGTGATTGCCGGAGAGAAAGATGCGCCGGGAACGAAAGCGTTGCTCCAAGAGGTCGATCGCCATTTCTTGCCAAAGACGATTGTGCTTCTGGTTGAGGACGGCGAGGGCCAGAAATTCCTGGGCGAAAAGAATGAGGCCATTCGCGCGATGTCGCCGGTCGACGGCAAACCGGCCGCTTACGTGTGTGAAAATTTCACATGTAAAGCGCCGGTGACCGATCCAAAGAAACTCACTGAATTGCTAAAATTGTAGCCGGGGTCGATGACCCCGGCAGCGGAAGGTGAGGCTACTGTTCCCTGGCTTAGCTGCTTCCGGTTACAACCGTGCGTAGGGCTGTAAGGTTTTCCGTTCTGGATCGACATATCAGCGTGGACAACAGAAAGCCGCGCACGAGGTGTGCGCATCGATCATGGGAGCTGCCCGACTCGGTAGTCACATTAGAAGCTGACTATTTGCGGCGACGGGAATTCCTGCGCGTTTTCGGACTTGGCCTCGCGGCTTCGGCCCTGTTACCGCTGCAGGTTCGCGCTAACTCGGCGGCGCTGAACGACAAGCTAAACTCGACCTATAGGCTCGATGGCGTGAAACTTACGCCGGAAGATCTCGTCACGAGTTACAACAATTTTTACGAATGGGGCCTGGCAAAAGATCAGCCAAAAGAACTGGCGAACCGCGGCTGGAAAACGCGGCCATGGTCGGTCGAGATTGACGGATTATGCGCGAACCCGCGCAGGATCGACGTCGACCAATTAGTTCAGCTTCTCGGGCCGGTCGAACAGCGGAATTACCGGCATCGTTGTGTCGAAGCCTGGTCGATGGTGATCCCATGGGACGGATTTCCGCTGGCTAAACTCGTCGATTTGGCGCAGCCAAAACCGGAAGCGAAATACGTGCAGTTCATATCATTCCTGGATCCAGCGAATTGCCCGGGTCAGCGCTCAAACGATTTTTCGTGGCCGTACACCGAAGGCCTGACAATTGAGGAGGCGCGCAACGAATTGGCTTTCATGGCGGTCGGAATTTACGGGAAACCGCTGCGCAATCAGAACGGCGCGCCGCTTCGACTCGTTGTGCCGTGGAAATACGGATTCAAAAGTGCAAAGTCGCTGGTGAAGATCGAGTTCGTTGCCAAGCAACCAAAGACGCTTTGGAACCAGCTTGCGCCTGACGAGTATGGCTTTTACGCCAACGTGAATCCGAATGTCGATCATCCACGCTGGAGCCAGAAAAGCGAACGCGTTATCGGAGCCGGGTTTTTTTCCGGAAAACAGCCAACACTTATGTTCAA
>JBLMXD010000095.1:0-2857 GCA_050257575.1 Alphaproteobacteria bacterium
TCAATGCCTTTGTGCTCGTAGAATCGCGTGTCCTCGCGTGCCAGCACCGCCGAGATGAAATATGGCGATATCTCACTCAGAGAGACCTTGAGACGATTCGCACCGGCGAGGCGGCTGTAGATCTTTCCATCGACGTCGTAAACGGTGCTCCGCTCCGGCATCTCTCCGACATTTTTCATGTCGAAGGTTTGCGCCCAGGTTCCGTAAAAAAGGAAAACAGCGAACGTGGCGCCTGCCAGCAAAAGAAGAAATGTGATCTTCCAGCCGTAGCGAAAAAGAACGTTGCCGCGCTTTTTCTTTGGCCGTCGAACGCGAGCAAAAAATTTCATCACCGAAAGGTTAAAAAAGTTAAAAGAGTTACAAGGTTAAAAGGGGGTTAACCTCTCTGACTCTTCAACCTTTCAGCGATTCAACGATTCAACGTTGTAACCCTTTCAACGAATCACAAATTCAGTTTTACTACGCCCTCGTGCTGCTCGTTTGCGCACGGCGCGTTGGTCGGAACCTCGGTCGTAGCGTCGCTCGCTTCGACAAGTTTGTTCTCAACGAGATAGCGTTCGACTTCTTCGCCGCTGATGTCGGACAGCATCTGTCCGTTGATCTCGACACATGGCGAAAGCGGCTGTCCACTTTTGGTTTCCATTTCCCACCGAAACGCCGGATTCTGGATGATGTCTTTCTCGGTGTATGGCAAATTGTACTTGGCGAGGACAGCGCGGACACCAGCGCTCCAGCCACAATAGGTCTTTAGATATGCGGTAATTTCTGGCGTTTGCATCGCGGGAATATATCACAGCTTTGCGCGTTGTAATGTTTCGCAGAAGTCGTCGGGATGGGGTGCCAGCACGACCATTGTTCTCCACCAGGACGATGCATTTAAGTGAACGGTATACATCGTCTGGCAATCTTCGCGTTATTGATCCTAAGCACGGTTATTCCGGCATCCGCGAAAACGAAGCGTAAGCATAGCCCACCTCCAGCTAGTAGAGCTGAGATCGAGGCGGCGACTCGCCTGCAGGTTTTTCTTGATCGCGCGAACTTTACCCCCGGGCGAATCGACGGGCGCTACAACGATTTTACGCGGAAAGCACTGGCGCTTTACCGGCAGTCGCGAGGGGAACAACCGCAGGTCGCACCGTCGCGACCGGCGAAACAACCAAACACCGCGCCTGACGTTAACGGTCTCGATTTGGCGAGCATCGAACCGGTGTTCCTTTCGTACAGCGTTACGGACGCGGATCTTGAGAACGTCGGCAAATTACCTCACGGAGTGGCGGAGAAGGCAAAATTGAAATTTTTGCCGTACCGAAGCGCTGCCGACGCGATCGCTGAAAAATTTCACAGCGATAATCATTTCCTTGAACAGCTTAATCCCGGGAAATTGAAAGGGATCAAAGCCGGCGACCAACTCACGGTGCCCAATGTCGAGCCGTTCGAATTACGCTCGGTAAAAGCCATAGAGCCCGGCAGCGAAACGAGTCCGCAGGCCGCAAATGAAATGGAATATCAACCCGAGAAGCAGGGTCCAACTCCCGGCGAAAATTCAGGGCCGCCAAGGAATGTCGCCATCAAGATCGATACAAAAACAAACATGCTCGGCGTTTTCGAGAACGAAAAACTGATTGCCGCGTATCCGGTTACGGTTGGTTCCGAGCATACCGCTTCACCGATCGGGGAATGGAAAATGATGCGAATTACGAAAATGCCGTTTTTTCGTTACGACAAAGAAATGCTTCAACACGGAGAGCGCAGCGGCAATTTTTACAATCTCCCGCCCGGGCCCCGCAATCCGGTGGGCGTGATGTGGATTGCGCTGAACAAGAAAGGCATCGGCATTCACGGCACCAACGATCCCGATTCGATCGGGCACGCAGTGAGCCACGGCTGCATTCGATTGGCCAATTGGGACGTGGTCCGGCTTGCTACAAAAATAAAACAGGGCGACAACGTCTCAATTCACTAACTTGGACGATGAGTGAAACTCTCGCCGCTAGCGCCCAGGTTATCCTGCACGAGTGGGTTCAATCCGAAAGCCTGCGAAAACACTGCTACGCCGTTGCCGCTTCGATGAAACATTTCGCGCAATTGCGCGGCGATGACGCCGACGTCTGGGAAGCCATCGGATTCTTGCATGACATGGATTACGAGAGGCATCCGAACTTCGAACGCAGCGCCACCGAAGGCCACCCGTTTGTCGGCGCCGCGTGGCTGCGACAGAACGGTTGGAGCGACGAAATGTGCCGCGCGATCCTCTCGCACGCCGATTATTCGGGAGTCTCCCGCGAAACGGCTCTGGAGAAAACTCTGTATGCAGTGGACGAACTCAGCGGGTTCATCGTCGCAGTGGCCTTGGTGCGCCCCACCAAGAGCATCCACGACGTTGACGTCCGCTCGGTGAAAAAGAAAATGAAAGACAAGGCGTTCGCGCGAGCCGTGAACCGGGAGGACATCATCCGTGGCGCGGAACAACTCGGAATGCCTCTGGATGATGTGATCACGCAAGTGATCGTCGCGCTGAAAGCCGATGCGCAACGGCTTGGCCTCGCAGGAACTGCATAGCAAAGTCGAGCTATAATTTTTCCGCGACAATCTCCAGCACAAGCGGCGTGAGCATCCGTGTATTCGGATTTTGTTCTGCGCTCGCGAGAGCGGCACGAACTTCCTCAGCAAATGTCTGATCGATTCGTCCCATTTCAATGAGGCGTTCCAAATAAGTGTCGATGAACGTGGCAGGCCATTGCCACATGTAATCTGACGGGCGCAGGCAAAAGATATGCGGGGTTGCGGAGCGAATTAGAAAACCGTTCTCCGCAAGCAGCCCCGGTAATTGCGCCGCGCCGTCGGGTTCGCCACCCGA
>JBLMXD010000096.1:0-12431 GCA_050257575.1 Alphaproteobacteria bacterium
GAATTCGACAGATCAGCGATCCGAGCACGCTTGAGCACATCGCCGCGGTGTTCGGTGGAGATGCACGTTCACTTCTGGACTTCGAGAATCGTCCCGCTGCCTATGATGACGTCGGCCACGCAATTGACTGGGGTCGCCGTCGGATGCGACGCTGGCCACGGTCGAAATACGAAAAGGTCATTCACCGGGTGATCGCGCGCGAACCGATGCGTATCGGGCAGAAACGTTATCATGTAAATCGAATGAACGGCTGGTACGAGATCGAATTTCGGGAGGTGGGAACCAAGCGTCGCCGCACTTTTAATCTCGATGAGCTTGTGCGACTGCCGGCTTCAAAAAAGTCCCCTGCGGCCGCGCCAGGAAAACGCAAAGATGGCAAGAAGCGTCGCGCCCTGAAGCGCGTGAATTAAGTTGTGTCGGTTGCAGCTTTGGTCCTGTGGGCCGTTCGTAGCCGCAGGCCTCGGTCTCGACCGGCCACCTGCCGGCGACTACAAGCTCATTAATTCCCGCACGTATTTTACTGGCGGGGTGCCGTAGGAAATCACCTGGTCGTTGTACTTCTTGAGATTGAACTCGCCACCGAGTTTTTTCTGGTCCGCGGCGCGGAGATCGAGATGTTCGGTAGCGCCGACGAAGTATGTAGAGAGCTGAGCCGATGTGAGCCGGGCGCGTTTCCATTTTGCCACGGCTTCGCCCTCCTGCTGATAACCGTCGTTCATCATCAGATCCATCGCTTGCTTTTCGGTCATGTTTCCGGCGTGAATGCTTTGATCGAGTATGGCGTTGCAAATTAGGCGCAACCGCATTTTCAACTGTTGCATCTTTACTTCGGGTCCACCGTAGCCCTGTTCCGCCATTATTTGCTCGCAGTAAACCGCCCAGCCCTCGATGAAAGACCCGCTCTGGAAGATCGCTCGAACCAGCGTTGGCGCGCGGAATTCGTTAGAGCGCGCGAGTTGGACAAAATGGCCCGGCATTGCCTCATGCACGGTCAAATCGCGAATCATGTAATTGTTATATTCGCGATAGAACGATTCTTTTCGTTCCTTCGACCAATCTTTCGGTGTCGGCGCGACGGCGAAGAACGTCTTGCTGTTTTTCTCCAGCGGTCCCGGGGCATCGCAATACGCGATGGAGACGCCACGGTTGAATTCCGGCATTGCAATAACGTCCAGCGGCACGTCCGGGATGCTGATCAGATTATGTTGCCTAACGAATTCAGTGGCTTCGGTGACCACCCCTTTGGCGTAACCGATCACTGTGTCGTCGTTAGGATGTTGCTCAGCCAGTTTGTCCAGGACAGCCGCCGTGAGCTTGTGTTTGTCCGCAATGGTCTTGTCGCCGGCCTTTGGAAAATATTTCTTGTACAGCGGCAAAGCCGTCTGATAAATGGCCGTTTGGGTCTGCTGGAGATCGGTCTTTGCCCGTCTCAGGATTTCTTCCATGGGCAAATCCGAAGCCAACGCAAAGTGCAGTTTCTTTCGATACTTCTCAGCGCCAAGCCGAAAGTTGCCGTCGGAGCGTGGCAGCAGGTCCTTCTGAAGCCATTTTTTATAATCCTCCAGGGCAGCCGCGGTTTTGTCCTGCAATGGCGCGATGTCCTTCTTCATTTGCGGCGCCTGATCGAGCAGGGGCGCAAGATCTGCGCGCACGAGGTTGATTGCGCCGTCTGTTTGTTCAATTGCTGTTTCTGTGTGAATGCGGGGAGGATGTTGCAGATTGGCTTTCGCCTGAGCGATTACGCGCGGAATTTTTTCCATTCGCTGGCGAAGACTCGCGACTCGTTGTTCGGCGGGCGCAAAATCGCGGGCCGCCAACAGGTACAGGCTGTTTGCCAGACTCCGCGTGTAAACCAACGGATTCCACTGCGGCTCCTTGAGCTCTTCGTCCCGGAAGATTGCGTAATCGATATTTTCCTTGAGGATGCGAAAATCGACGTTGTTCGCGCCGGTCAGCTGCGATCCGTTGATCGCACTTAGTTTGTCGCGGAATTCTTTTTGCGTGGCGAGATCTTTCGTCTGCGCCTCGGAGGAATAATCGGTCAGATCTCCGTCAAAACGGTGGTCGCCTAACTCGGTCGCCTGCTCGGGATTCGCGCGCAGATATTGCTCCACATAATCGTGCGCGATCTTTTGGAACGCTTCCTCCTGTGAAGTCGCGTACGCGTTGAGAATCGACAGCGCCAAGGCAGATGCCGCCGCCACAAGGATTTTCATTCCACCTCAGCTCGGTGTGCCACCGTGAAGAATCGGCTCAGTGGCAATTTCATCCGGCGTAAGCTGGGATTGCAGATGCGTGCGGTATTTGTAAAAGCTGGCCACAACGACGAAAACAATCGCGGCTCCGAACATCAACCAGGTGAAAAAGGTAAAGTATTGGTAGGCGCTAACTTTGTGTCCGCCCACACTCAGGATCCATTTATTGACCAAGGCGACGAAGAGTTCGCCCGAAGCGACTGTGAAAAGCCACAAGGCCATGACCGAGCTCTTCATCGAATTCGGCGCCTGCGTGTAGGCAAATTCCAAGCCCGTGATCGAAACCATTGCTTCGCCAAGCGTAAGAATGGCATAAGCGAGAAGCTGCCAGTTGATGCTCGGTTTAAGTCCTGAATCGATCTTGCCCTGAATCCACACAATCACCACAAATGAGAGCGCGGTAATAAAGAGTCCGATGCCGATTTTGCGCAGCGGCGTGAGCGGAAAAACTTTGTCGATCGCCGGGTAAATCACGTAATTGACGATTGGGATAAAGATCAAAATGAGAATTGGATTTGCGGTCTGGACCTGCGCCGCGATCAAATCCATACCCATCCAATGCAGGTTCATTTTCTCCGCCTGCAGGGTCCATTCCGCGCCGTTGCTCATTCCCCAGAGCCCCCAGAAAAATAGAATGAAAAAGAAAACCATTGCGATTCGCAGGAGCGTGAGGAGTCCTTCTTTGCTAAACGTTTCTTTCAGGTAACCGAGGCCAGCCGGCGGCACGTGCACCATCTTGTTGCGGCCGCCCCAAAAGAACAGGGTCGCGATCAGCATAGCGACTCCGGGAATTCCAAATGCCCAACCCGGGCCCCATTTCGGATTTGCCAGCAGCCACGGACAAAGAATCGAGGAAATGAACGAGCCGGCGTTAATAGAGAAATAGAACCATCCAAACATTTTGGACAGCAACTGCTTGTTCGATTCGCCGAACTGATCGCCCACGTTGGCGGAAACGCACGGCTTGATTCCGCCGGCGCCAATGCAGATCAGGATCAAGCCGACCAGGAGCATCATCCGTTGGCCGATGGCGATTCCCCACGACGTGGCCATACAGGCGAGCGTGAGATTGCCAAAGCAGTAAACAATAGACAAAGAAAGGATCGTCCAATACTTGCCGAGAAAGCCGTCGGCAAGAATTGCGCCGAGAACTGGCAGAAAATAAACCCCAAACACGAACAAGTGCGTGTACATATAGGATTCATTGTGATTCATCGGCGCGAGCACGCCGGACTGGTTTAAGATGTAATGGGCCATGAAGACGGTCAGGACCGACTTCATGCCGTAATAGGAGAATCGCTCAGCCGCTTCGTTACCGATGATATAGGGAACTCCTGGCGGCATCCCGGTCAGGTTCGGCGGCGACGTCAGGTATTTGTGTCTGGCCATGCGATTTCCTTTGCCTAACGAGCTTCGTGCGAGCCTTCGCCGGGAGTTGCTGAAGGTGCAGACGTTTCAGAGTGTTGCTTCGCCGCGTCCGACCAAACTTTTGCCGGATCGGATTGTTCCCGCTGAACGTCCGGCATCTGGCCGAGTGGATGCTTTTCACAAGACGTGGAAAACAGAGCCATCGCAAAGAAAACAGCGAGGATGCCCTGGCGTACGAAAGAACCCATAATGCGCTGGCACAGTTATCAGCCTCTGCTGCCATGTGCAAGGATGAAACCGCACAATAGTAGGGCGGCCACTGTGGGGCGCGCCTGATGATTTATTCAACATTCCACCACGAGCACGAGGATGAGTCAGAGGAAGAAGAGTTCTGATTGAAACACGCCGTCGCGGGATTACTATCACACGCGGTGGCCCGCAAAGATAAACTCAGTGCTTGGAACGAAGTGTTCGCTCTCGTTCTCCTCTTTGCCGGAACGCTGCTTTTTTTTGCGCTGATCTCCTACACGCCAAAAGACATTCCGTCCTGGCTTTGGTTTAGCCACGTGTCGCCGGCGAATCATCCTGCCCAAAATTTTATCGGCCCACTGGGAGCGATCGTGGCTGGCATTTGTTATCAATTGATCGGAGTTTTCGCGTCGCTGTTGCTGGCGGCCGTTTTGCTCGGCTTCGGCGCAGCTAAATTGTTCTATCCGCGATTGCGTGTCGTGCTCCGAATTCCGTGGATCGTGCTGTTCCTTATTTCTGGTGCATGCCTGGATCAAGCCTGGCACATCAGCGACCTGCTCGGCAGAAAAGTGCCGGTAGACATTCAAGGGCCTGGCGGTCTCATCGGTTATCGACTATCCGATGAACATCGCGGGCTACTCCCCGCGGCTCTTGGCCCTGTGGGCTCGGTCCTTCTCATCGTTGGAGTTTATTTGACCACACTGATTTTGGTCACGGGATTGCGCCCGATTCATCTTGTTCGCGAGATGGTCCATCTTACTCGCCGGAGCGTGGCCAAGATGCGCGAATGGCGCGTCCGGCGCGGAATTCGGAAATCGGATCTCAAGGAAAAACTGAAGACCGAAGAAGGGCGAAGGGCGTTGGAAGCGTTACAGAAGCAACTCAAAAAGAAAGGCGTTCCTGTTCCTGAAGCGATAGGCACAATGATTTCGCCAGGGGAAATGGCAAGCCGGCCGGCACCAAAGGTCGTCGACACGACGGTGCCGTCGAATGAGCCGGTGTCAACTCGGCGCAGACCTTCTCTCGCCGAGTTGCGTGCCAGCGAAGGAAAAGCGAAGGCTGCGCCTCCCAGTCCGGCCAGTGCCGCGTCGACTTGGGAAGATTACGTCGTGCCCGGCCTCGACCTGCTCGAGGAGCACAGTTTCGAGGCACGGACCGCCACCGATCCTTCGGAGCTGCAAGAGGTGCAGCAGATCCTAATTGAAACGCTGGCGCAATTTGGAATTGCTGTCGCTCCCGGCGACATCACCAAGGGTCCGACCATTACGCGCTATGAAGTGTATCCGGCCAAAGGAGTGCGCGTGGACAAGATTGTCAGTTTGGAGCGCGACCTTGCACGCGCAACGCGTGCCGAACGAATCAACATACTCGCGCCTATTCCCGGAAAAGACACCGTAGGAATAGAGCTGGCTAACACGCGCAAAGTCACGGTGAAATTGCGCGAACTTTTTCAATCAACCGATTGGGAAGCGGCGAAGGAGCACGCCAAAATTCCGCTGGCGCTGGGCAAGGACGTTTACGGCAAGACAATCATTGCAGACCTGGCGCAAATGCCTCACCTGCTGGTGGCCGGAACTACCGGCAGCGGGAAGAGCGTCTGTATCAATGCGCTGATTGCCAGCATGCTCTATCGCTTCACGCCGGAAGAGATGCGCTTCGTTATCATTGATCCAAAAATGGTGGAAATGCAGGCCTATCAGGCATTGCCCCATCTTGTATTCCCGATCGTGACGGATCCGAAGAAGGTGTTGTTGGCGTTGCGCTGGCTGATTGATGAAATGGAACGCCGCTACAGAATGTTTGCCCGCGTTGGCGTGCGGAACATTGTCGGGTTTAATGCACGACCGAAGAAAAAAACACAGACAGAACTTGACGCGGATAGTATCTCACCGGGTCGCGCGCGGAAGTCCGCAGAGACGGCGAACACTACAGCGATCAAAGTACCGCGCGAAGACGATCCAGAGGAAGTTCCGGACAGGATTCCGTACGTCGTCGTGATCATCGATGAGCTGGCGGATTTGATGCAAACCGCGCCCGCAGATGTTGAGACAGCAATTGCACGGATTACACAGATGGCTCGTGCGGCGGGTATGCATGTGATCGTCGCCACGCAAACGCCGCGCGCGGACGTGATTACCGGTGTTATTAAGGCCAACATTCCCAGCCGCATTGCCTTTCAGGTCGCGAGTAAGATTGACAGTCGCGTGATTCTTGATGAAAACGGCGCCGAACGCTTGCTCGGCCAGGGCGACATGCTCTATCTCCCGCCGAGCGCTTCCCGTCTCATTCGCGCCCAGGGCGTGCTGGTAACGGATAATGAAATTCACAGCGTCGTAGAGTTTGTTTCGAAGCAAAGTCCGCCCGCATTCGATACGGCCATGCATGAAAAGCTCCAAGCCACCGCTGCGCCGGAAGAAGACGTGACAGCAGAAGATGAAGAGCTGGTTGAAAAGTGTATCGAGATCATCCGCCAGGAAAAACGCGCTTCAACTTCGCTGCTTCAACGCCGGCTGCGTCTCGGTTACACTCGTGCAGCACGGATCGTTGATATTCTGGAGCAGCGCGGTATTTTGGGTCCCGGAGAAGGCGCAAAACCACGCGAGATTCTTGTCGATCTCGATGCTGCCGTTTAGCCGGCTTTCCGCTCATGACAATAGAGGGCCTCGGTAAGAAATTTCAGGACGCAAGGCGTGCGAGAAATCTCACGCTCGATGAAGCTGCGCGGATGACCAAGATCCGTCCACAGCGACTGGCGGAGATTGAATCCGACGATTTTTCGCAGTTTCCGAGCCTGGCATACGCGAAGGGGTTCCTCCTTATCTACGGAAAATTTCTGGATGTCGATGTGACGCCTTACCTTGACGCGTTTGAGGACTCCGAGACGGTTACCGTGGACGGATATTCGTATCTTCAGGAGAGCGAGCGCGCAAAACCGGTTTCTGCCCCGGCAGTTCGCCGGCGCCCTGCTCCTAGCGGTGGCGGAAGCAGTCGCGTTTCGCCAATGCCGCTCATTTTCGGGGTGCTGGTCCTGGTGGTCGGTTTTTTCGGTATGAAATTTCTTCTTAATTTACAACGGCTCGCGCCCGGGCGAGGAACCTCTACCGCGCAGGTGTCGCCGACGCCATCACCCGCCGCAACCGCATCGGCCCCGCGGTCGCAATCTCAGATTGCATCCGCTCCATCGGTTGCTGCGACAGTGCCCCCGGTCACTACACTCGGGCCACCGGAAACCCGGAAGGCATTGCCGGTTACGGCCTCTGCTCCAAGCGAGCCGGAAGTGCGTAAGGCTCTGCCCGTAACTCACGAAGATTCGGCAAAACCAGCAGAGGCAGCGAATTCGTCTCCTGCGGAATCCGGCGACCAAAATCGAGTGGCCATCCGCCCGCTGAAACGAACATACGTACGCGTGACAGTCGGCGATGAAGGTAAACCCGCCTTTGAGCGATGGGTTTCCCCAGCCGACGGTCCGGTCGAATTCCGCGGCAAGCACGTTTCGATTCGGGTTCTTGATCCTGAAGCCGTTGCGATTACCAAGAATGGCCAGGCGTTGCAACAGAACGACCAGGACGTGACGGTCAATTAAAGTAAGTCTGTCATTCTGAGCAAAAGCGAAGAATCTCGGATTAGTTTTTCGGGCGATCAGCCAACCGGAATTGGATCAGAAATATTTCGCTCCAATCAACATGACAGCCGCATGTGTTTCATGAGTTGTAGCTGCTAATGAAAAACACGACGCCAATGAAGCTGCCGCGCAAACCACGCGTCGGCATGATCAGCCTCGGTTGTGCCAAGAACCTTGTCGATGCTGAGATCATGCTTGGAAGCGTGCTTCAGCGCGGCATGGAAATCACGGCGCGGGCGGAGGAGGCTGATGTGCTCGTCGTCAACACCTGTGCTTTTATCGATTCAGCCAAGGAAGAATCGATCCAAGCGATTCTTGAGGCACATCAGCAACGAGGCTTGAACAAGCGACTCGACCAAAAACTGATTGTCAGCGGCTGCATGTCTCAGCGGTTTGCGAGCGAACTGCAGCACGAGATGCCGGAAGTGGATGCATTTATTGGACTGGATCAGGTCGAGGAGCTTGGATCGATCGTAGAAAAAATTTTTGATAAACATCGCAAATCGAGGAGCGAATCTTTAACGTCGAATGTTCGTTCGGCGTTCGATGTTCCTACCGGCGTTGATAGCCTGGCGTTCACAGAGACGCGTCCGACTTACATTCCTGACTACGATACTCCGCGATTCAGGCTTACGCCGGCCCATTTCGCTTACGTGAAGATCGCTGAAGGCTGTAATCATCCGTGCAGTTTCTGCGTGATTCCGCAAATGCGTGGAAAACATCGGAGCCGCGAACCGGAATCCGTTCTCATGGAAATTCGCGCGCTGGTCAGGGACGGTGTGCGCGAGATCAATCTAATTAGCCAGGATACCACGTACTACGGAATGGATCTTTGGGAGGCCAAGGCGGGACCGCAACAGCCGATTGATTCCAGTCGCGGACCGACGCTTGCTGCGCTGCTTCGTCAAATTCAGACAATCGAGGGTGAATTTTGGGTACGTCTGCTATACACGCACCCAGCGCATTGGAGTGACGAGCTGATCAAGACTATCGCAGGATGCGACAAGGTCGCTCGCTACATCGACATTCCGCTACAGCACATCGACGAAGCGACGCTGGGCCGGATGCGTCGTGAAACATCGCGTGCGCACATTGAGGACTTGATCCATAGACTGCGTTCCGGAATTCCTGGTGTCACTTTGCGTACGACTTTCATCATAGGTTTTCCCGGTGAAACTGACGCAGAGTTCGAGACACTGCTGGAGTTTATGCGTCGTAGCCGGTTTGAACGGCTGGGAATATTTAAGTACTCGCAGGAAGAGGGCTCGCGTGCGGCGAAAATGCCAAACCAGATTCCTGGAAAGATCAAGAACGCCCGATATCGCGCGGCGATGTCCGTACAACAGGCGATTGCCCATGATGTGGCCCGTCAGAAAATTGGGAGTGAATTAAAACTGATTGTGGACGACCCGCACATCGCACGTAGCGAAGGCGATGCTCCGGATGTAGATGGCCGCGTGGTATTGTCTAAACCCGCGCCTGTTGGCGAGTTTGTGTGGAGGAAAATCAAGGGGAGCCGCGGCTACGATCTCCTGGCATGATCCTAGGCCTTTTTCCCTAGATCAAGATTGGGTAGTGACAACCCCAACGATTTCTGATCAATTGCTCTGACAGCAATGCCCGAGCCTGACCAACCAAAGAAAGAAACGGTTCGTATCGAGCTGGCGCATCCGCCTGCACCCAAACCACCGGAACCGACCGTAAAACCGCGCGAGACCGTGCGAATTCAGTTGCCGGTTCGAGAGACTGGTGGTGCGCCGCCTCCGTCATCACCGCCATCTGATGCAGGCTCCGCTGCCGAGGATATTTCGTCTACGAACTTTTTCACGCCGCCGAAGCAACCATCGCTTTCGAGGCCCACGTCGATTTCGTCGCCTTTCCCTCCAGCTGCGCCGCCTCCGGGACCGAAAAGGGAAACGGTGCGCATTCCTCTCGTGCCTGAGCCGTTGCGCTCGGCCCAAAAGAAAACTCAGCCGCTGATCGCCATGCCGCAAAGCGCGCCGCAGCATCTGCCGATCGCCGTGGCGCCAGCGGAGAAAACCTCAATGCTGCTGTATTGGATGCTTCTCGGTGTTTCAGCATTAATTTTGATTATTCAGATTTGGACTTATTTTTCCTAACCATGGAAAATTCTGGCATTCTCAATCTGAACGAATCCAATTTTGACCGCGAACTGACGCAGGACGATAAACCGATGATCGTCGATTTTTGGGCGGAATGGTGTGGTCCATGCAAAATGATCGCACCGCTGCTTGATGAGGTTGCGCGCGAAAAAGCGGGTGCGGTCAAGATCGCAAAAGTGAACGTAGACGAAAGCCAAAGTCTCTCGCTTAAGTACAACATCCGGGCCATCCCCGCGCTCCTTTTTTTCAAGAATGGCCAGCTACGGGATCAGGTGATCGGAGTCACAAGCAAAAAGGATCTGCTCGATAGGCTCCAAGCGCTCGGGTAACAGATTTTCGCGTGCGCAAGGGGTCTGAGCGCTGTGCTGCGGCGTGTGCGGCGTAATTTGTCCCTGTGCAACACGTCTCCCGGAGCCATGCGCCCGGCGGGGGTCGAACCCACAACCTTTGGCTCCGGAGGCCAACGCTCTATCCAGTTGAGCTACGGGCGCGATGAGATTCGGAATTAGCCACAAATTCCGTACGTTTTCACAGACATTTTACGGATAATGTTGATGTCCGTACATTGGCACGAAATCAAGTTGCAAAATCGGTGTATTCGAATGAAACTGTCCGCCCGCAGCCCCGCGGCTGGCGACGAATCTATGAACCAGGTCATCGATATTATTGAGAAAGAGCAGCAGAAAAGTGATGTTACGCCTTTTTCTGTGGGCGACAGCGTACGCGTGCACACGCGGGTCGTGGAAGGCGACAAGGAACGGATCCAGATCTTCACCGGGGTCGTGATTGGCCGGAAAGGACGCGGTCTTAACGAAAGTTTTACGGTGCGCAGGATCTCGTACGGAGAAGGGGTCGAGCGAGTATTTCCGTTGCATTCGCCGCGCATTGCAAAACTGGAAGTCGAACAACAAGGCCGGGCCCGTCGGGCAAAACTCAATTACCTCCGTACTCGTAAGGGCAAGGAAGCAACTGCGGTTCGCGAATAAAGCGAGTTTAGGCCGGTCTACAGATTTCGCGGCATTCAAAAAAAGCTGCTGCTAAAAAAATCTGTGAAAATCTGCGAAATCTGCGGATAACTTCTGCAGATGTACCGGCGCTGCGGATTCCGTTACGAGAAAAAACTCCGTGTCGCAGGAGTCTCGCGCATCGCGGGAATTGATGAAGCTGGTCGAGGTGCATTAGCCGGACCCGTCGTGGCCGCCGCAGCCGTGCTTCCAGAAAAATTTCGTCATCGTCGGCTGAACGATTCCAAACAACTGGCGTCAGAACTACGCCAGGAAATCTATGGGGACCTTGTTTCGAATCCCGAGATTCGATGGGCGGTTGGTATCGTCGATTCCATTGAGATCGACAGAATCAATATTCTGCGCGCGAGTCATCGCGCCATGCGTCTGGCTCTCGATGCGTTGCTCGAGCCTCCCGACCACGTCCTGATCGACGGTCTGCCGGTAATTCCGTTTCCGATTCCGCAGACGGCGATTATCGATGGTGATTGCATTAGCTTGAGCATTGCTGCTGCCAGCGTTATCGCCAAGGTCACACGTGATGGGATCATGCGTGACTTTTGCACCCAGTTTCCGCAGTATTGTTTCAGCCAGCACAAAGGTTACGGAACAGAATTGCATCTTTTGAAACTTCATGAATTCGGTCCTTGCCCGATCCATCGCCGATCTTTCGAACCGGTGGCGCAACCGCTTCTTGCCTTCGAAGAAATCGTCCAGACCCGGTCATCTTCGGCGCGGCGCGTTCGGCGAGAAATTAGCCTGCCGGTTCCTGAGGCGTAGCGGGTACAAGATACTCTTCCGCAATTTTCGCGGACGTACCGGAGGCGAAATCGATGTCGTTTGTCGCGATAACGACACGCTCGTGTTCGTTGAAGTGAAAACGCGGGCGCGCGAAGATTTCGGCCGTCCATTTGCCGCAGTTGATCGAGAGAAACAGAAGCGAATCTCACGCGGTGCCCTCGCGTGGCTGCGAATGCTCGACAACCCCGATATTCTCTTTCGATTTGATGTGGTCGAAGTCGTCGTTGCAGACAACGCGAAACCGCGCGTCGAGTTGATCAAAAGCGCGTTCCCACTTTCGAAACCATATCTTTATTGATCTCATTAATTTTCCTCGCTTACACTCATGTCAGATAATTCGAAAGCTTGTGAAGACGAAAATCAATCATCTCGCGGTTTGGATTCTAATCGTAGTTTATTTTTTCATTGGCTGGGGATGGTACGCAATCCTTGGCGAGAAGTGGCTTAATTTGCATGCTCGGACAATGACCGATATCGAGCGCACCCACAATGTCGGCGCCTATCTCCTGGCGTTTGTTGCTGCTGTCGTCGTCAACTACACATTGGCGATTCTGATCTCGCGGTTGAACGCGACCGGCGCATTGTGCGGTTTCAAAATCGCGCTCGCCTGCTGGTTTGCGTTCTTGTTCGTGGAATACGCGACCATTTCTGTATTCTCCGCCTTCGAAACGAACCCTTGGCCCCTTATCTGTATCGATATGGGTCGGCCCTTGCTCGGATTCGCTATCAGCGGTCTTGTCCTTGGCGGATGGCGTAGACGAACAGTTTAACCATCAAACAACCTATTCTATGCCTGCCGAGCCCATTCTTGTCGCACAATCAAAGGGACCCATCTTCCTGCTCCCCAGGATGGCGAACCGTCACGGCTTGATCGCAGGCGCTACGGGCACTGGAAAAACAGTCACGTTGCAAACGCTGGCCGAAAGTTTCAGTGCGCGCGGTGTTCCTGTTTTTATGGCCGATGTTAAAGGCGACCTCGCCGGATTGAGCCAGCCCGGTGCGAGCAATC
>JBLMXD010000097.1:0-5066 GCA_050257575.1 Alphaproteobacteria bacterium
CGCTCACATGTTGCACCGACCCCTTGTGTTTCGCATCAAACACAATCGTGACGGTCTGAGTGCATCCACGCAGGTAACCGTTATTGGTTTCCCATCCCTGCGCATTCGCGACGACGAGCGCACCGGACTTAAGCCATTGTTTTGGTGCGGTATCGGCCTCGATGAATTTATTGACGCCGTAGTTTTGGAGCTCCTTTCGCTCGGCGGCCGTGGCGCAACCCGGCAACTCCGGCACCGACGATTCAGTAAAGCCGGAATCGTTACGAAAATACGCTGCTGTGTCGCCGCCTCTATGACTGGCCTCATAGAAAGCGAATCGCTGCGAATCCGGTGCCCACAGAATCCTGCAGTCCTTATCATGAGGAGATCCACTTAAGGCCAAATCGAGCACCACTTTTCGTGAACTGATTTCGATGAGTTGAATTTTCACACGGCCTTCTTCCTGCGGATCCCGCGTCAAGAGCATTGCGAATTGTCCATCGGGGGATGGGTCTTTGACCTTGTCATTTGCGCCAGGTAACAACGGTAGCCCTGTCGCAAGTGCGATAACGACGAGCATTACAGTTTTCATGCCTACTCTGCGAGTGCGCGTGCAGTTTATGGCCGCCGTTGGTTGATCAACAACAAATTTTGCGCAATGCGCTGGAACGACACTTGAGACTTTTCCGACAGGCGCGCTGCGCATCGCAGTCACGATCTTATTTGGGGTACAATTCGTTGAAAGAGAATGATCAAGACCTTCCTTAGCACCTTGTGGGAAAAGCTGAGCACAAGCTATTGGTTCCTTCCGACCGTGCTTGCGCTTTGCGCGATTGGTCTGTCCGCGCTGACACTTCGCCTCGATCAGTCCGTCAATACCCAATGGGCCCGGCATGCTACCTGGGTTTGGGCAGGCGGGCCGGAAGGCGCGCGCAACGTTCTCGCTACTATCGCGAGCTCGACGATTACAGTCGCGGGCGTTGTCTTCTCGATCACCATCGTAACCCTGACGCTTGCTTCCTCGCAATTTGGGCCGCGACTCCTGCGCAATTTCATGAACGACTGGGGCACCCAGACTGTGCTTGGCGCGTTCGTCGCTACTTTCCTTTATTGCCTGCTCGTGCTGCGAGCCATTCGAGGGACCGATGACCTGACAGTCGTCCCGTTTCTTTCCGTTACTTGTGGTGTCATTTTCGCTTTGGTTAGCGTCGGTTTTCTCATTTTTTTCATTCACCATATCTCGACTTCCATCATCGCGGAGAACGTCATCGCTCGCGTTGCCTGTGAGCTGCAACATCAAATCGACTCGCTCTATCCGGAAAAAGCCGGCCGCGCCTCAGATGACGACCAAAAGCGCGAGCTTCCCGAGGAATTTCTGCGTCGCCCGGGATTGATCCATTCCCATCGCAGCGGCTTTATCCAGGCTATCGCCATACAGGGCCTGCTCGAACTCGCAAAGAAGCGCGACCTTATCATCCGGTTGCGTCGCCGACCGGGAGAATTTCTCGCCGAATCGGAACTCCTCGCTGAAGTGATGCCCGCCGCACGGCTCGACGACGAATTATGCGACCAAATTCGCGGCACAGTTTTCTTCGGCAAACAGCGCACACCGACACAGGACATCGAATATTCGATCGATCAGTTGGTTGAAGTTGCAGTCCGCGCTTTGTCGCCGGGCGTCAATGATCCGTTCACTACCATTACCTGTATCGAATGGCTCGGCGATGCTTTGATTCGTGTCGCGCGTCGCGAGATTCCGTCTCCCTGGCGCTGTGATTCCAAAGGCGAACTACGCGTCGTCACCGACGCAACCGACTTCGCAGGTATTGCCCGCGCGGCTTTGAGTCAGATCCGGCAATACGGCACGCGGAGCGTGGCCGTGACCATTCGGTTGCTCGAGGTGTTAGCACGGGTCGGTCCGCATCTCGTACGGCAAAATGACCGGCGGATCTTACTCGACCATGCTCAGTGGATTCGCGATGACGGAGTGGCCAAAGCCGAAAACGCCAACGATCAGCAAGAGATCGACCAGCGGTACCGGACGGCGATGGCTGCGCTCCATGGAATGCAAGATCAAGCCGGATAAAGCAACGGTTAACGCCCGACTCGCCGTTGAAATGCGGCGGGCGAATATCAAAACGTCTGGCGAGGATTTTTGGCGAGAAAATCGATGATTGCTTCGAGGAACGGCTCGGCGAAAGCCTTCAGCTTTTGTTCACCGACGCCCGGAATCCGGCGAAACTCGCTGTCTGTTCTTGGGTAGGCTCGCGCCATTTGGCGAAGCGATACGTCGGAGAAAATCACGTAAGCCGGCACGTTGCGTTCATCCGCCAGGTGTCGACGAAGCCTGCGCAGGCGTTCAAACAAGGTTTCGTCACATTCGATCGCGCCCGCCCGGGTTGGGGCAGCTTTCTCTGCGACGTCTATTTGCCTGGTTAAGATGATCGGTGTCCGCTTCCGCAACGCCTCCAGTCCGTCGGACGTAAGCGCCAAGGTGGCAAACTTGCCCGGTGCGCATTCGATAAGTCCCAGACGCAGCAATTCGCGACCAATTGCCTGCCATTGGGCACGTTTCAATTCCCTTCCAATCCCGTAAGTAGAAAGCTGGTTATGGCCGCGCTGCCGGATGCCTTCTGTGTCCGCGCCGCGAAGGACATCGACGATGTGCCCCAATCCGAATCCAAAACCGTGCCTGGCGTGAACGCGATAGATACAGGAAAGAAATTTTTGAGCCTGCACGGTTCCGTCGAACGTTTCGCGTGGCTGCAGACAATTGTCGCAACCGTCACACGATTCCTGTATCCCTGGTCTTTGACCGATACCGTCGCCGTTAGCTGGATACGTTTCACCGAAATATCCCAGGAGTACGGTGCGTCGGCATTCGCGCGTTTCAGCGTAATTGACCATTTGCCGAAGCTGTGCCCGGGCAATCCGTGCCTCTCTCTCACTTTTCTCATCGATAAAATGCAATTGCTTGGCGACGTCGCTTGGGCTGAACAGCAACACGCATTCGCCTGGCAAGCCGTCGCGTCCGGCGCGACCAGTTTCCTGATAATAGCTTTCCAGGTTTTTCGGCAGATCGTAGTGAATTACAAAGCGGACGTTTGGTTTGTTGATGCCCATCCCGAACGCGATGGTTGCAGTGATTACGCGCACATCGTCGCGGAGAAATGATTCCTGATGTTTCGTGCGCTCTGAGGCGGTAAGTCCCGCGTGATATGGTTTTGCGGCGACGCCGTCCTCGTTCAAATTCCGCGCCAGGGAATCAGTGCTTTTGCGACTGGCACAATAAACAATGCCGCTGTCATTAGGCCGGCTCCGGATAAATGCGAGCAATTGCTCGTACGGCTTCGATTTGGAAACGACCCGGTAGTTCAGATTGGGCCGGTTGAAACTGGCTACGTAGCAGCGTGGGTCCCTCAATTTCAGTTCTTTGATGATGTCGGCGCGCACGCGTTCCGTCGCCGTGGCGGTAAGCGCCATGATCGGTACATCGGGCAAATGTTTCCGCAGCTTTTTCAGTTCGCGATATTCCGGCCTGAAATCGTGGCCCCATTCGCTGATGCAGTGCGCTTCGTCGATGGCGAATTGGGCGATGTTCCAGTTCAGCGCTTGCTCCAGGAAGGTGTCCAGCATCAAACGCTCTGGAGCGACGTAGAGCATCCGATACTCGCTGCGATGCAGCCCACGCCAGCGCGCCTTTGCCTCTTCTCGATTCAAGGTGGAATTCAAATACGTTGCGGCAATTCCACTGGTCTGAAGCGCGTCTACCTGATCTTTCATCAGCGAGATAAGCGGAGACACCACAATCGTGAGCCCGTCGCGTATCAAAGCTGGCAATTGAAAGCAGAGCGATTTGCCGCCGCCGGTCGGCATTAACACAAATACATCTTGCCCCGTGAGCGCGTCCTGGATGATTTCCTGCTGCAATGGCCGGAACCGATCATAGCCAAAATGTTTCTTTAGTGTTGAGCTCAGGTCCACAGCGCGAACCTTTGGCGTCGTGCGGGTGGGGTGCAGAATGAAGTTCAATTGAATGTTTGGTCGCGTTAAGTGCCCGGCGCCTGACGATATGGTTGGCCTTTTTGGTAGAGGTTGAGCCGCTCCTGGCCCTTTTTTCGCTGTTCGGCTGTCAGCTTCTTTGTCCCGAGATAGCGCTTCTCCCATTTCACGGCTTCTTCGAAATGACCGAGCTCCGCGCAAACGGCTGCCTGTGTATCCCAAAGGCTGGGAGTATCTGGCATGAGTCTCAGAGCTTCGTTTATCGCCTCTTCAGCTTGTGAAGCGTTCCGCATCTTATCGTCGTCAGCCGTTGCCAGCAGCCAGGCGAGATTGTTGTAATACCATGCCGACTTGTCTGCGGTTTGCTCGATTTCCTCAAGTTCGCGCCGGGCGCCCTCGTAATCTCCGTCGCGCGACAGGTAATAGGCGTAGTTAAGGCGGTACCCGGAGTTCTTTGGAGCAAGCTGAATGGCCTTCTTTATATCTTCCATTGCCTGGGGAAACTGCTTGAGCTGGTTGTATACACCTGATCGCGAACTGAAGGTGTTGGGATTGGTCGGATCCAGCTCGATCGCCTTCGCCAGGTCATCAAGAGCCGCCTGAAAATTTTCCTTCTTGATGTTACCCGACGCTCGAAGAGGAAAAGCAACCGGTGCCAATGCTTTGTCGAGGTCCATCGCTTTTGTCAGGTCAGCAATGGCTGCGTCGGCCTTCCCTTCTGCGAGATAAACCACCGCCCGTCGCATGTAAGCATCCGGATTTTGCGGTGTCGTTTTTCCGAGCTTGGCAAAATCCGCATGCGCTTTCTCTTCCTGACCGAGCTGGTTATAGGTGTCCCCGCGCCACAGACGGGCTTCAAACGATTGTGGATCGATCTTCAGCGCGGCATCGAAGTCGGCGAGCGCATTCTGGAATTGCGTCCAGTAAAAGTAAACGGTTCCGCGCCCTATCGCTGCGCGGATGTCGTTTGGATTCAGTTGTATGGCCATCGAAAAATCGCCAAGCGCTTCACCGAGCCGCCATTCGGACAGAAGCGCGCTACCGCGGAGTTGCCAGGCTTCAGAAAAGCCCTTTTGCAAATGAAT
>JBLMXD010000098.1:0-6501 GCA_050257575.1 Alphaproteobacteria bacterium
CCGAGCATGCCGCCGATGGCCAGCGACCCGGTGTCGCCCATGAAGACTTTGGCCGGATAGCAGTTGAACCATAAAAAGCCCAGCCCGGCTCCGATCAGCGCCGAACAGACAACTGTCAGTTCCGCGGCAAATGGATAGAAGGGCACCTGCAGGTATTCCGCTATACGGAAATTGCCTGCAGCGTAACAAAGCAAGGCGTAGGCAAATGCCACCGTAACCGTGCAGCCGGTCGCCAAACCATCCAACCCGTCTGTGAGATTTACCGCGTTCGACGTACCGACGATTACCAGTACGAAAAAGAAGAACGTGAACCAGCTCATGTTCGGGATCGCGGGCGCCTTCACGAAAGGCACGTAGAGAGCACGCGCCTGCACTTCGAGTAAGGGATCGGTGAGGAACAGGCCTGTGATAATTGCCGCGAGAGCAATTTGAAAGAGAAGTTTGATGCGTCCGCTGATTCCTTCGGATTTTTTCTTCGTGACCTTGAGGTAGTCATCGGCGAACCCGAGTCCGCCGAGGTAAAGCATGCTGAGCAGCGTGAGCCATACGAACTTATTGTCCAGACGCGCCCAGAGGATACTGGACACAAACACAGCGCCGATTACCAGTACGCCGCCCATGGTGGGCGTGCCCTGCTTGACTCCGTGGAGCTCGGCAAGCCGGTGGACTTCCTCCGCGCCGCGAATCGGCTGTCCTATTTTGAGGGCACGTAATTTTGCGATGATGAAGTTTCCAAACAGCAGAGTGGTCAGGAAAGCGGTGACCGCGGCGGCGATTGCCCGGAAGGTAACGTAGAGGAAGACATTGAACCCGATGAATTGCCCACTTAGGTGATGGAGGTAGTACATCATGGGGAAGTCACCGCTTTCGAGTTTCGACTACCAAATTGCTCGATCACTTCCTCTGTCTTCGCGGCGCGACTGCCTTTGATCAGAACAAGATCGCCCGGGGCGATCATTGTGCCTAACAAGTCAGCAGCTTTCCGTGTTGAGGATACGGAAGAGACGTTGTTCAAACCCGCCGCGCGGGCGGCTTGGGCAATTGCTTCAGCTGTGGCGCCAATGGTGATTAGTTGATCTATCTTGAGCGTGGCGGCAGCTTCGCCTACCTCCCGGTGCCCGCGCTCTGATTCCGCGCCCAATTCCCGCATTTCCCCCAGGACTGCGACGCGTTTGCCTGTGGTATCGAGCTCAACCAACGTCCGTAACGCCGCCTTCATCGAGTCGGGATTGGCGTTGTAGCTGTCGTCGAGAAAATCAACGCCGCCGATTTGCTTGATTTGTAAACGCGCTTTGGTAAGTGGCGCCGAGGCCAGACCCGCAGCGCATTCCTCGATTGATAATCCAAATGCACGACCGGCGGCGACAGCGAGCAATGCATTCTGCACCATGTGCAACCCGGGGACGGGAAGTTGCGCCCGGCAACGATGCGCGCCTTCGAGAATCGTGAATTCGCAGCCGTCGGCGCTCTGGCGAATTTCAGTCGCGCGTACGGTTCCCTCTGTTGTTCCGGCAAAGACCACTTTTGCTCGGCTGCGTGCCGCGATCGCGTTACTGAATGGATCATCCGCATTCAGAATCACGGTTCCCTGCGGCCCCACCGCTTCTGCCAGTGCGCCCTTTTCTCTGGCAATCGCTTCGCGCGAACCCATGAACTCAATGTGCGCCACGCCGACGTTGGTGATAATTGCTGCGTCAGGAGCGGCGATGGCGGCCAACGCGGCAATTTCGCCAGGATGATTCATCCCGATTTCCCAAACACCTACTTCATCGGCAGAAGTCGCTTCGAGAATTGTACGCGGCAAACCAACATGATTATTGAAATTGCCCTCCGTCTTGGTGACGCGAAATTTTCGCGCCAGAACCGACGCGGCAAAATCCTTTGTGCTCGTTTTTCCATTGCTTCCTGTGATCGCAAGGACTCTCAGCGCCAGTGATCTACGGTAATTCGCGGCAATCTTCTGGTAAGCCAGCAGCGTATCGGTGGCCCGGATCAGCGCAAAGTTATCTGGAACATTCCCGTTCCACCCGTGATCAACAAGAGCACTCGCCGCGCCGGATGTTGCAACGGATTCGACAAAATCGTGTCCGTCAAAATTTTCGCCGCGTAACGCGACGAACAATTCACCCGGCCTGATGGTACGGGAATCAGTACCGATTTTATCGATCACCACACGACCGTCGCCAGATGAAAGCGATGCTCCGGCAAACTGTGCGATCTGCGAAAGCGTGAGCGGATTCATTGTTAAAGCTCCACAGGATGATCTTCGATTGCGCGGCGCGCCACCTGGATGTCATCGAACGGTATCGTGTAGTCCGCGAACTCCTGATAATTTTCGTGCCCCTTGCCTGCGACTAACACAATGTCTCGCGGGCGGGCGAGCGCAACGGCGCGGTTAATCGCTTCCGTGCGATCGACAATTTTTTCGTACCGATTCGAATGAAAACCCTTTTCGATTTCGTTGATGATCGCGTCCGGGGCTTCTTTGCGCGGGTTATCCGACGTGATGATGGAGTAATCGGCAAGTCCATCCGCCATCTCCGCCATTAATGGCCGCTTTTGCCGGTCGCGATCGCCGCCGCATCCAAAAACTGCAATCAACCGATTGGGCTGTAGTTCTCGCAGCGTTTTCAAAACATTCCCGAGAGCATCAGGCGTGTGGGCATAATCCACGAATACCTGGAATTGCCGCTTGGCGGGAACGAGTTCCAAACGTCCTGGAACTTGAGGCGCCTTGGCGATACTCAACACGGCGTTTCGCAGGTGGATTCCCAACCCATCCGCAGCGGCGAGAGCCGCTATGGAGTTTGTGACATTGAACCGGCCAATCAACGGAAGACGAACGAGGTAACTTTTGCCGCGCGCGTCCAATTGGTAGGACGTGCCACTGAATTCGGCGCGATAATTCGAGGCGCGGAAGTCCGCGCGCTGCCCCATTCCATAGGTAACGACTGCAACGCTTTTATCAATTTTGTCGAGCAGGAGCTGGCCATAACGGTCGTCAATGTTTACAATTGCTACCGGGTTCTTCTTTTGTTTTTGGCTGGCGAGTCCAACGAAGAGTTTGCCCTTCGCCTCGAAGTAATTTTGCATCGTGCCGTGAAAATCCAGGTGGTCCTGGGTCAGATTGGTGAACACCGCGACGTTCCATTCGAGACCGCGTGTGCGCTCCTGTGCCAGCGCGTGCGAAGAAACTTCCATTGCTGCCGCTTTACAGCCGGCATTCGCGATCTGCTCCAGCAATTCTTGCAGATCGAGCGATTCAGGTGTTGTGCGAATAGCCGGCAAAATGCGCTCGCCGATTTCGTAACGAACTGTTCCGATCAATCCACAAGGCAATCCAGCGTTTTCACAGATGTGTTTGATAAGAAACGTCGTCGTCGTCTTGCCGTTCGTTCCGGTGACGGCCGCCAGTTTTAATTTCCGCGCCGGGTGGCCGTAAAAAGCTGCCGAGAAATCCGCAAGCGCGGTGCGGGTGTTTTCAACTAGCAGACACGTAACGCGCGAATCTTTTTGTTCGCGCTCAGCAACGATCACTGATGCACCCTTGTCGATGGCGTGACCGATGAATTGGTGGCCATCGGCTTTCTCACCCCGCAGTGCCACAAACATGGTGTGCCTTTGCACTCGCCTCGAGTCATACGCGATATTTTCCACCGGGCGATCAACTGGCCCGAAGATTTGGCGAACCGGAGTTGCGGCGAGAAGAGTTTTGAGCTGCATGAGGTTTTAACAGCTCCTCCTGGAGATGGATTTGCTGCGGCGCACCGGGACGAGGCACTTGATTCGCAAATGTATTTCGGAGTCAACGTCGCGGAGCATCAGTTAAGGCGACTCGTTCCGCCGGCGTCTTGCGGATTCGCTCCGCCGGCTTCGTTTTTTCGACTCGCTGAACGGGAATCGCTTTGCGAATCTCCTCGTGCGGCTCAAGATCAAGATAACGAGCGGCTTTCTCCGCAACGTGGGAGAAAATCGGGCCTGCAACAAGTCCGCCATAGTTCAAGTGCGGATCGCTCGTGTGCGCATCGTCCAGAACAACTAATCCGACAAACTCAGGATGGTCCGCCGGCAAATAGCCCAGGAAGGACACGACGTACTTTCCGTGATCGTATCCTCCGTGGGGGTCCACCTTCTGCGCAGTCCCGGTTTTACCGGCGATGATAAAGCCTGGCACGGCGGCGGCAGCGGCGGTTCCTTGATCGCTCACCACGCCGCGCAGCGCTTCACCGATTTGTTTGGCCGTCTCTGGAGAAACGACTTGCCGCTGTACAACCGGAGACAGTGAACTGATGATTTTTCCATCCTCTCCGGTCACCGATTTGATGATCCGCGGGGTCACCAGTTTCCCCCCATTGGCAATGGTTGCCATTGCCGATGTCATTTGCAACGGGGTGACGCCCACTTCGTGCCCCATCGGAATTCGAGTGATGGAGATCTTGCTCCAGGCTTGTGGCGGGCGAATTACCCCATTGATCTCGCCCGGCAGTTCAATTCCCGTGCGTTCGCCAAACCCGAAACGACGAATATATTCGTAAAATTTTTGATCGCCGACGCTCATGGCAAGTTTAGCGGCCCCGATATTGCTGGATTTGATCAGAATCTCGCGCACGCTCAGATAACCAAACGGGCGGTGATCGTGCAGGGCGGAGCCACCAAAGTTCCAGAGGCCGTTCTCGCAAAAGACTTCCGAATCAGGTCGCATCTTATGCTCGTTGAGGGCGGCTGCGGCGGCCACAATCTTGAAAGTCGAACCAGGTTCCATCATGTCGATGATGGCCCTGTTTTTCATCTGTTCCGGCTTCGCTTCCGAGCGAAGGTTTAAATCAAAGTTCGGGCGGTTGGCGAGTGCCAGGATTTCGCCCGTCTGCGGCCGCATCAGAATTATCGTGGCTTTCTGTGGAGTATATTCCTTCATCGCGGCATCGATTTCGTCTTCGACGATGCTTTGCAGACCAAGGTCGACTGTCAGGTGCACCTGGTAGCCATCCCGCGGCGCGCGTTCCTGGCCACGATAAGGAACGATTTCCTGACCCGCGCGGTTATGCTCGATAAAACGATAGCCGTCCTGTCCGTGCAAATATTCTTCCATCGAGGCTTCCACACCCTGGACCCCGTGGTGATCGAAGTCGGTAAACCCAATTACGTGACAGAGCATCGAGCCGTTTGGATAGATACGCGTCGCGTCGGGCTCAAAATAGATTCCACGCAAGTTGCTGACGCGTAATTTTTCACGAAGCGCTCTGGCCGTCTCAGTGGGGACTTCGCGCTTGATCACGATATAGCGGCGCCCGCTATTTAGTTTTTCCGCCAGTTGGTCGGGGGGCATTTGCAGCTCCGTTTTAAGGACATCAACGGCAGCCGGAATATCGTTGAGATGCGTGGCATCTGCGACGACCGTTTCTACAGGAATATTGTGCGCAAGAACTTCGTTGTTCGCGTCAAAGATCGTCCCGCGCTCGGCGTGAATGATCTGTTTATAAACATTTTTTTTCGCAGCCAGCCCGGCGTATTCGTCGTGCTTGATTGCCTGCAGATAAATCAAGCGAAACGAAAAAATGCTGAAAAGGCCGATGAAACCGGCACACACCAATGCGCAACGAGCTCGACTACTTGGATTCATGTGGGGGCAAGGGGTTGGACACCGGTTGAATCGTTTCTTCGTTGCTCAATCCCGCGGGCATGGTGAGCCGCACGATTTTGGATTCTGAAACCGGAATCATTTTGAGATAGCCTTCTTTCACCCTGCGTTGCAACGCCGAGCGGGAGGTAAGGGCCGCGATTTGCGCGGCGGCGACATCGTTTTGAGTGCGCAGCGACGCGAGCTCGTTCTCGACTGCCTTTCTGCGCTCGCCAAGGTGATAGAGTTGCAGCGTCAAATAGACGTACGCCAATCCCGCCAGCGCCAGAAACGCAGTCATCACAATCCAGCGCGCCAGGGAGGCCGCGTTCACGGTGTTGCAATTTCTTCGACGCGAGCGGTTCATTTGATCTTCTCCGCTACCCTCAACTTCGCGCTTCGCGAACGCGGGTTGGCGCGTTGTTCTTCCTCCATAGGGTCGACGGGTTTCGGCGTAACCAAGGTGAGGTCGTGATCGGGATTACGCCGCGGCTCGGGCCATTCTGGTTTGTCGAGCCACTCCCTGCTGTGATCGCGAAAAAAGTTTTTCACAATCCGGTCTTCCAGCGAGTGGAAAGTGATTACCGCGATGCGTCCGCCGACCTCAAGCCGCCTGGTTAAGACCTGCAGGCCTTGTTCCAGTGCACCAAGTTCATCGTTTACTTCCATTCGCAGCGCTTGGAAAACTTGCGTCGCGGGATGTTGACGCCCATGGCGGCCTACCAGCTTTTCGATCACGCGAGCCAGTGGCAAGGTTTCGCGAAACGGCGAAGTTTTACGCATCTTCACAAGCATGCTTGCGATCCGGCGCGCAGCCGGTTCTTCCCCCAGTTCACGAAACAGGCGGGTCAATTCTTCTTCGCTGTATTCGTTTACGATGGTTG
>JBLMXD010000099.1:0-3765 GCA_050257575.1 Alphaproteobacteria bacterium
TCAGTCCGCCCGTTTCCGGTCTCAAGAACTCGTAATTTCCACTATTACAAACGACCAGCAGCAGCTTGGTAACTGCCAATTGGATAAAAATGACACCGAACACGAGAAAAATACGTGAGTTCTGCTCGAAGCTCTTCGGTTGATTGATCCAAAGCTGCGTGATTGCGGTCGCCAGAACCAGGAGCGCAATGACATAGTTCTTCGTCGGTTCCGCCTGCTGACCGCTGAAGACAAGAAACGCCAGGCCACCGGCAAAGAGCGCAAAGATGAACACTTTTAGATAAGACGAGCACTCCAGATTGCGTATTAGCTCGCTGTGTGACCGCCGGCGCCGCTTTTTCCGGGAAGCAAGACCTCGTTTGACGAGGCGGCCGCGTTTCAGGAAATCAAACATATCACTTATTTGCAGGACTCGGGTGCGGGCGCGCGGTGCGCCTGATAGGCGCCGATAATGGCGCGGACAAGCTCGTGCCGCACAACATCACGCTCTGTGAAATATACAGTGGCAATTCCGGGCACATTTTTCAATGCCTGAAGCGCTTCGAGCGCGCCGGATCGTTTATTCGCCGGCAAATCAATCTGCGTGACATCGCCGGTCACCACACATTTGGAATTCAAACCAATTCGCGTCAGCAACATGAACATCTGCTCAGTCGTTGTGTTTTGGGCCTCATCAAGAATGACAAAGGCGTTGTTTAGCGTGCGTCCGCGCATGTAAGCCAGCGGAGCCACTTCAATCACTTGGCGCGCGATAGCCCGCTCCATTTCTTCCGGTTCAAGCATCTCCCGCAAGGCATCGTAGAGCGGACGGAGATACGGAAGGACTTTTTGTTCCAGATCGCCCGGCAAAAAGCCAAGCGCTTCCCCAGCTTCCACCGCGGGGCGTGTTAAGATAATTCGTGCAACCTGTTCTTTTTTCAGCGCCGCCACCGCCATCGCGACTGCGAGGTAGGTTTTACCCGTGCCAGCTGGTCCGATGCCGAAGACCACGTCGTGCTTCTGGATTGCCTCGACATACGCTCTTTGGTTCGCGCTTCGCGCCACCACCGGGGACTTGCGCGAAGAGGTCATGATTTTGGTGGAGACAATGTCGCTAAGAGTTTCATCCCGCTCTTCGGTCACAGCCTTGAGCGTGTAGTTAAATTCGTGCTTTTGGATATTCACGCCGCGTTGCCGCGCTTGCTCGAGTTGTTGAAAAACCTGCTCCGCTTTATCGACGCGGTTCGGGTCCCCCTCCAGTTTCACCCAGCCTTCACGCGTCGTCACTTTGACGCCTAACGAATCTTCGAGGTTCTTCAAAAGCTTAATATCGTTCGCGTAGAGTGACTGCAAAGCGCGTGGACTTTCAAACTGCAAAGTCCGCGATTCAGTCATTATTTGTGGCATCGGTCCCCAGCCATGATAACCCATGGCCCGGTGCCGACTCCCACCGAGGTAAACCTAGCGAAAACCATACACCAGCGCCCAGTGCGTGCGTTCCTCTGGCGATTGCTCCACGCTCACAATAATGAAGTAGCTGCCTGTACTCTTGGGGATGACGTGTGCAGCGGCGAAATGGCCTTTTTCCCAACTGTCAGGTTCTTCCGCAAGCTTCCCGTCGGAATCATAGACGTGAACAGACACTTTTGCCTTGTCGACCTCCGTTCCCAGCCAAAACCAGTATTCGTTTCCTTTGAACAACTGTTGCCGCACCGCTTTCTTTTCGCCGGAACCGAGGTCACCTCCCCAGTAATCCTCGCGCACCTGGAATCCTTGCTTTACGTACGGCTCGGCTGCCTGCAGGGCAAATGATTGCGCGTCATCGACAGACGCCAAAGTGGAAGACTGCACTGCCGTGAAAAGCAGCAGCATAGAGCTTGCGCGGAACAGAATCTTCGCAAAACCGTTCATCGAGATCTATTCCTTGGTCACGATTCCCTTGTCCAGCCGCGTAGTGATCTCATTTACCTTTTTCACTGTTTCGGGGGGAATATTTCGATCACCGACGTCTATCAAAGGTTTCACTTCGACCAGAGCGTCCTGAATTTGACGGATAATTGGAAGATCAAACTCCGGCATTGCCTGGAGCCTCTTTTGAAAATACGAAAGCAAATCGGGTTGATGCAGCAACTCTGCCCCATCGGCTGTAAAGTGTTCGTTCACCACTGACGTCAATACTTCCGTTCCACGCAGCCAGCCGCCCAAGCTCACCAGTTGCGACAATTTTTCATCATGCACTTCGTTCATCGCTTCCTGCACGCTGTTCTGAGTGCGATCCAGTTCCCGCCGGACATTGCTCCAATTACGCTTGTCCGCGCCCTCAATAATTGCCTTTGCATGCGGCGTGATCGAATTACCTACTCCAATGCCCTTCGCCAGGGTCAAAACACGCTGGCCGATGTCTTTCACGGTTTCTGCGTCCTCCGCCTGAACGGCAATAAAACCGTCCGCGATCACTGTCCCGAGCAAGAGCGCAATACGTGGACGCTCGGTAAAGTTCGGTCCTTTGTCGCTGCGGACGTGCGCCCTCCAGTTGACGGTACCCAGCTTGTTTAGGGCCCCGAATATCTCGTTCGGCAGCGGAACTACAACGTCTTCCACCGTCGTAGAGAGTTGGTTAATATTAATGTGCTGGGGCGCCTGGGTGCCATATGCGTAAACTGCAAGCCCACAGAGCACACCTACGCTCAACTTGAAATATCTGATAAACGGCATCATTGGCAGTTTCGACTGTTGATTTCGGCTATGTATTCAGGATTTATTGGAGCGAACCTTAACCGGAACTGTCGCCATAGACAACCCATGCAACCATCGATTTTATTGGCCCAGTCAAATTGCCGCCCGGCAGCCGCTTTGGGGTATTCAATTCCAGATTTTAAATTGCCATGGATTTGACTCGTCTAAAGCAGATTCTTGATCAAGCGCCTTCGAAGCGGATCACGGTCATCGGCGATCTGATGCTCGACGAATTCGTATGGGGAAAAGTCGGGCGCATTTCGCCGGAGGCTCCGGTTCCGGTGGTTGAGGTAACAGGCGAATCTTTCTATCCGGGAGGTGCGGCCAATGTCGCTCGCAACCTGCGTGAATTTGTCGGCCGCGTCGCCGTGATCGGCATGATTGGCGACGATCGGAGCGGTCACGAATTGCGGAAATTATTGGCTACGCAAGACATCGATACATCCAATGTCATCGAAGACAAAACCTTCTGCACGATTGTTAAGACACGCATCATTGCGCTGCATCAACAGGTTGTTCGGGTCGATCGGGAAAGAATTGTGCCTCCCTCTGCAGCACAGACTGCAAAGGCGGTCGAGGCGGTTCGAAATAGTATCGGAAAAACTGATGCGATCATTTTTGAAGACTACGGCAAGGGTTTTGTGACGTCTGAATTAGTCACGCAGATTTCCAGCGAGGCACGCGCCGCTGGCAAAATCGTAGCGGCCGACCCCAATCCACAACATCCCGTGAACTGGCATGGTGTCACCGTTGTGAAACCGAACCGCGCTGAGGCGTTCCTCGCGGCGGGCATTCCCTGGCGTGATCCCGATGGAGCTCCGACCAAGGATTCTAACCTCGAGCGTGCCGGTGAAGCGCTTCTTCGGCAGTGGGAAACCAATTACGTCCTCATCACGCTCGGCGAACATGGGATAATGCTTTTTCAACAGAACGAATCTCCCCACTATATTCCCACCAAAGCACGCCAGGTTTTCGATGTCTCTGGCGCCGGCGATACGGCGATCGCCCTCTTCACACTTGGACTGACCTGCGGCGCGACCCCGATTGAAG
>JBLMXD010000100.1:0-28760 GCA_050257575.1 Alphaproteobacteria bacterium
TAGATCATGTCAAGGTCGTGCTTCTTGATTAGCCGGTTCAGGTGAGCATAGATAAAGTTCAGGCCGGGGGTCGTTCCCCAATGTCCCAAGAGTCGCGGCTTGATGTGCTCCTTGCTCAGCGGCCTTTTCAGGAGCGGATTGTCATAGAGATAGATCTGACCAACTGATAAGTAATTTGCGGCCCGCCAGTACGCATCGATCTTGTCTAACTCGACGGGGCTAAGCGGCGTATCTTTGACCCTCGAGCTAGCGGCACTGTATTCGGATGTTGCTCTTCTATCGCTGACGGTCTTCGTGCGACTGCGTGGGATACTTTTGCCTTTCGATCTAGATGCGCTGTAAGCAGAGCGCGCTGTCTTCCGAGCTTGGTTCTTAACTGTAATATTGGGTGCTATCATTCTATTGCTCCGTTCTAGTGCTATTTTGCGGGGGACGCCCGCTTTCCCTGTTGGGGCTAATGTTCTTTTTGTTTCTTTTCATCTATCCATCAAAGAGATTCGGTGGCTATTGCCCGCGGGAGTCTGGGTCATGGATCGCGCGACCAACCGCCGCGTCTCGCGCATGATCGTCAAATCCTCGCGGGTCGCGATTATGAGGATACGCGCTTTCGAGGCTGGCGTACCAATGTCAGCGTCTGGCTTGCAAGTTTCGTTAGCTGCTGGGTCGAGTTCCAGACCTAAATACTTAAGCTTTTCGCAAACCTGTTTGCGGATTTCCGACGAACCTTCCCCTACACCGGCAGTGAAGATTAAAGCATCAATCCCGCCGAGAGTAGCGACCATGGCCCCGACTGTTTGTACGATGCGATGGACATAAACGTCGACGGCCAGTCTCGCGTCCCGATTATGCGGACGTTCCGATAGAAGTTGGCGCAGATCTGAAGATGTTCCCGAGATGCCGAGCAAGCCGGATTCGTAGTTCAGAGCTTCATCGAGTGCGTTTACGTCGAGTCCCTTATTCCGCAACAGGTAGATGAGTATCCCTGGATCGATAGTGCCGCTGCGTGTCGCCATCATCAGGCCCTCTAATGGTGTAAAACCCATTGAGGTATCAACGCATATACCGTCGCAGACCGCAGAGACCGACGCGCCGTTTCCCAAGTGAGCAATAACAAGCCGCAAACCTGGTCGACCAATCATCTTCGCCGCCTGGTCCGTGCAGTACGAATGGCTCAGTCCGTGGAAACCGTAACGGCGGATGCCCCATTCGCGTGTCCACTTTTTCGGAACCGGATAGGTTCGGGCGACCTCGGACAAGCTTGCATGGAATGCAGTGTCGAACGCTGCAACCTGCGGAACCTTTGGCAGGGCGTGCTCCACCGCCGTGATGCCCTCCAAGCTGGCTGGGTTGTGGAGCGGAGCTAGCTCTGTCAGTTCTTCGATTGTCCGCTTGACCTCAGCCGTGATAAGCACGGCGGCGCTGTACCGATCGCCACCGTGAACAACGCGATGTCCCACAGCTCGCAGGTCTTCAAGAGAGTCTAAAGCCGCCGATGGGCCAGCTTGCAAAACTTCCAGGATTCGAACTACAGCATCAGCGTGTTTCTCCAGCTTCAAGTCCTCGCGGATTTCCGGCCGATCTGCTTGACGGAAAACTAGTCGTGTTGGCTTTCTTAGCCAATCGATCCCACCCTCGGCTAGCAACACTTCGTTTTCTGCGTCGAAGAAGCTGAACTTGAGGCTGCTGGATCCAGCATTACAAACCAGAATCTTGGTTTTTGTTTCTGGCATGACCGCTCCGCCATACGTTTTTGTGTGCAATTTATTCGCCAACATGATGTGTGTCGTTCCACAGCCGGATCACTGGTCGGGATAGCTCGTTTTCATAGCCCACAGCGCTCAGGCTTGCCGTGCTGAGCATGAACCGCTTGGCATTGACCGTCACTTCAAGCCCAATCCAGCGCGTTGCCATTACTCGAATGAAATGGCCGCTGGAAAAAAGCAGCACATTCCCCGGCACAGTGCGCGCGCGCCTCACCACGCGATCGGCTCGCGCTGCGGCTTCGGCTGGCGATTCCCCTCCCGGGCAGCCGTCGCGAAACAATTCCCAATCAGGATGCTCCCTGTGGACGTCAACACTACGGCGGCCCTCGTAATCGCCATAGTTCCATTCGACTAAATCCCGGTCGATTTCAGCCACGGCTCCAAAGCCAGCCAACTCACAGGTGCGTTTTGCGCGTTGTAATGGGCTGGTAAACACGCTGGCGAAAGTCAGTCGACGCAACCGTTCGCCGAGTCGGCGGGCGTTGCGTTCGCCACGTTCTGTCAGCGGAAGATCGGTAACTCCTGTGTATTGGCCGGACAGCGTCCACGCGGTTTCGCCGTGCCTGGCCATGTAAATGACTGGAAGCACTTCGATCATGGGGTTCACTCACTCTTATTCTTGGCTGTTAAAACAAAAAGTCCCTCTCCTGCGAGCCCACGCAAACGTGTGAACATCAAACACTGGGGACTTCTAATGGCGGGTGTCATGTGACAATCACGTGAATTTGTCGTTACCGTCTCGTTCTGGCTGTGGCGCTTGAGGGGCGACGTGCCCGCGTGCGAATCCGCAGAAGCTCAGCAAACCGCCACTCCTAGGCGTCGCAGCTTGGAGAATCACCGTTGGGCTGAACCCATTCGGGGTGTTGTGCGCGTAATGCGTCATGGATCTGCTGCTGAAATTGCGTGTAACCAGGAACTTCATTGGCCGCGGCTCACGGTTTTCAACACCATACATTTTGGTGGCTGCGAATTGGGTTGAAGATTTCGCTGCGTCCAGGTTCGAAGTTGAAGATTGATATGTTCAGCACGAGCCATGGATCGTGCCTGCGATGGCGTCGCTGAAACCAGCGCCTTTGGTAGGGCGCGACCGCCGGTCGCGCGGAAGGGAATGCGCGGCTTCCCCCGCGTGCGGAATCCCTACCATTTAGGCCAAAGCTTCTAATGTTTGTTCTAGTCATCGTTGCACTATGGAATCGTCGTAAATCTTGTGCGGCCTGTTTGAGCACGCCGACCCGCCAACCACTGGCTTCCGTCTGGGAGATCAACGTCCTTCGGCTTCATTGTGTATTGTGTTGACACCTCTATCTCCCGACTTTGGAGGGCTGCATTTCAGGAAAGTTGAGATTTTTGGCGTCGTATATCGGAGAGCGCGCTGCTCGAACTTTCCCGCGGCGCGCGCTGCAATCGTTCTGCTCATGCGAACAGTATCCGCCCCGCGTTTCACGTCCGTGAAATACTTTCTTTCTTGCCTCTTTATAACGAGCAGGTATAAGGATTTTCTCTACCCGAGTTTCAGGATTCTCCTATGGAGCTTCGGCATTTGCGCTACTTCGTGGGTGTTGCTGAGACTGAAAACGTCTCACGCGCGGCTTTGAAGCTTCACATTTCGCAACCCGCAGTGAGTCGCCAGATTCGGGATCTTGAAGACGAAATTGGGTTGCCTCTGCTGAAACGCGTCGGCAAATCAGTTCGGCTGACGGAAGCCGGGCGTGTATTTCTCAACGAAGCGCGCGCGATTCTGAAGAATGCCGACGAGGCAGTGCTAAAAGCGCGTGTTGTCGGTGGCAAGCGGGACGCCGAACTGCACGTCGGGGATTTTCCGCTCGCGGCGGGACGAATTATGCCCCGGCTTCTTCGGAACTATCAAAAGGCAATGCCGAACGTGCAGGTGAAGCTGCACGACTGGCCGGTGGAGAAGGAGATCGCCGCAGTTCGGGACGGCCAGCTGCAGCTTGCGATCATTATTCCGCCACTCACGGGAAACTGGCGCCGTGAGCTCCGCTTTCAAGAGTTGGTAACGATCCGCGTTTGTCTCGTTGTTTCATGCGACCATCCTTTCGCGCAACGGAAGGCCGTCTCATTAGTTGAGGCAGCGCGCGAACCCTTCATCGGACTATCGTACGAGGAATATCCTCAGCACCGGATATACGTCGATTCTATCTTTGCGCGGGTGAAGGATAAACCGCGCTTCGTGGAAGAGCACGATGGTTGGGCCGAGCTTTTCTTTGCGGTGGACGCCGGCAGAGGGGTAGCCATTGCTTCCGACGCTTTCCACTACGCGTTCGGCGATCGTTTGAAATTTCTCCGCCTTACGCCTGAGCCGGAGCGCGTTCCAATCGGGATTATCTCGCGGAAGGGAAGACTTAGTCCGACAGCGGAGAAGTTCTGCGAGTGCGCGAAAGAAGCATTTAGCCTGCGATAAGCTTGATGGATGGAGAGCGACTAGCGCCTCGGCGATGGTTTTTGGATCGTTGTCTGTTGATCGGACGCTGGTCCCGTAATCGAACGCGTCGCATACCTCCTTAAATTAACTGGATTAATTCACCGCAATTGCGGACTCAAATTTCGCAAGAGCGGACGAGACAGATCTAACGAAGCAGGTCTGCCACTAACACGAGGACGCCGAGAAATGCGATCATCCCTGCCAGCACATGAGCCATCGGCGCCGGCAAATCGGGCCAACGGCGGCGGAGTAACTTTATAGCGCGCTGGTGGTGCCAAGTCGCAAGCGTGAGAGCGATCAGAGCGATGACGACCATGGTAAGGCCGACCGCCCGGGGGTTTAGCATGGTCGCGCGTTCGCCCTGCTGCGCGCGCAGATACGCGAAGAACTCAGAGATGGCAAAGCCGAAGGAGATCAGCGTAAGCGCCGTTCGTATCCAGGCGATTTGCGTTCGCTCATAAGCGAGCAACGTACGCTCACAGGCGAGACGCACACGCGGATCGGAATCATTTACTGAGACGTGATGGGAGTCTTCGTTAGCCATAGCTTAATATCTTAGTCCCTTAACTTGCTAAAACTGTGGTTGCCGTTGCCGGATGGCAAGCATCGCCGAGAAGGCAAACGTCTCCGGTTGCTCAGGGGCAAGGCCCAGCGCCAGTGGCGCGGTAAAGTCTGCCATTAGCGGGAGGTGCGATTGGAGATGTTGGCGTTTCGACTGAGAGCGGATTGAGGAATCTGACTTCACATTGGCGATCGCGAAAATGGTCGACCGCTGTGACCGCCACGTGCTTCAAGTGCGGCCAAATAAAATCCCGCCGCACGGTCTCGATCGCTGCGCTGCAATTGCTGGCCCGCGGCGACAGCGCGCTCACTGCTGAAGCTGCGGCGACATGGTCGGTTGCGCGTTAAACTTCGGATCAACTTCACGAACCTGCGCCAGCGGCGCGCAGGCAGGAAGAGCCGTTGGGAGAATGGCAAGGACGACAATGGTACTCCTACTCCGCCGGAGGTGCGAAGCCGCTTTCACATATCTTCTGTGCCACTGGGTGACTCGTCATTAGACTTCTGCTGCGGCAGGAGCTTGCGTCGAGACTCGGGTCGGAGTGGTCTGCTCTCCGTTTTGCCGGATTTTGAACCAGGTGATGTAGAGCGAGGGCAGCGCGATTAGCGTAAGCAGCGTGGCTACGGCGAGGCCACCCATGATCGCGTAGGCCATCGGTCCCCAAAAGACAGTCGGCGCGATCGGCGCCATGCCCAGGATCATTGCTTGCGCGGTCAGGATGATCGGACGGAAGCGCACTTGTGAGGCTTCGACCACGGCATTCCAACCGTCGCGTCCCGCGTTCTTCTCGGTTTCGATTTGGTCAACCAGGAGAACGGAGTTTCGGATGATCATGCCGATGAGCGCGACAGTGCCCAGCATTGCCACAAATCCCATCGGCTTTTGCGTAATTAACAACGCCAGTACGACACCTATGACGCCTAACGGCGCGACGCTACAGACCAGGAATAGCCGGCTGAAGCTCTGCATGTTAATCATTAGTACCGTTACCATCAGGATCAGCATGAGCGGGAAGACTGCGAGCACGGAGGCTTGTCCCTTGGCGCTTTCCTCGACGCTGCCCCCCTCTACAATCTTATAGCCGATCGGTAGTTGCCGCTTCAGTTCCGAGACTTTGTCCTTGAGGCCTGCCACGACGGTAGCCGCCAGCACACCATCTTTCGGCTCAGCCTGCACTGTTAATGTAGGTAGCCGATCGCGCCGCCAAATTAAAGGCAGGTCCTGTGCGTATTCGACTTTGGCCAAATCGGACAGCGGCACCGACCGTCCATTCTGAAGCGGAACCTTGAGAGTCCGAATTGTATCCAGCGACATGCGTTCAGATGCCTCAGCTCGCACCACCACGTCAATGAGATAGATGCTGTCACGCACTTGTGTCGCAGTGATGCCTGTGACCGCGGCGTTGATGAACTGAGCAACCGCTGCCGAGCTAAGTCCCACTTGCCGCGCTTCATCTTGGTTCACTCGGATGCGGAGCTTCCGGATCGGATCCATCCAGTTAAAGCTTACCTTACTCACGTCGGGGCTCGCACCGACGATTCCGGCCAGCTTATCGGAAAGTTCACGCACCTTGTACACATCGGGACCGCTCACGCGATACTGGATTGGCCAGCCCACCGGCGGCCCAAGTTCGAGAGGGGAAATCCTCGCGACTGCTTCGGGCAACTTGTCCTGCAGTGCGGCCTCAAGGCGGTGCCTGACCCGCTCACGCGCCTTTAGGTTCTTGGTGACGACGATCGTTTCCGCGAAGAAGTCGTTCTGTAACTGCACGTCGAGCGGCAGGTAGAAACGAATCGCACCGCGACCTACATAGGAACTCCAGTGGTCGATATCGGGGTCGCCGCGGAGCATCTCATCGAGCTTTTGCGAGGCCCGGTTGGTGGCATAAATCGACGCGTCCTGCCTCAGGCGCAGATCAACGACGAGCTCCGGCCGGTCCGAAGCGGGAAAAAACTGGCTGGGCACATACCGCGCGAGATAAAGTGAGATGCAGAAGATCACGATAGTTACGGCCAGCGTTATTTTGGCGTGACGCATGGTGAAGAGCAGACTTCGGCGGTAGAAACCAACAAGCCGTCCGCCCTGCTGGTGGCTCTCTTTGTTGCTATCTTTCTCCTTAAGCTTGTGCGTCTTCAGGAGCATCGTGCCGATGAGCGGCGTGAAGAGCGCAGCGACAACCCACGAGGTAAGAACGGCAATTACCACTACTGCAAATAGAGTGAAGGTATATTCGCCAGCCGAGCTCTTCGCAAAACCGACCGGCACGAAGCCAAGCGCAATAACCAACGTGCCGGTGAGTCGCGGATAAGCCGTGGAGGCATAAGCGAAGATCGCCGCCTTGATTGAGTCCCAGCCATGCTCCAGCTTCGACACCATGCTCTCAATGGTGATCATCGCGTCATCGACGAGCAATCCGAGCGCGATGATCAGCGCACCGAGCGAGATTCGCTGCAAGTCGATCCCGAATAGCTCCATCATAACAAACACGATCGCCAGCACGAGCGGGATCGAGGTCGCCACCACGAGGCCCGCGCGCAGACCCAAATTCAGAAAGCTGATAACCAGAACGATCGCGATCGCCTCCCACAGAGCTTCCATGAAGTCATCAACCGAGTGATGCACCACCTCCGGCTGATTGGAGACCAGGAAAGGTTCAATGCCGACCGGTAAGTCGGCGGTGAGCTCTTTCATCGTCGCCGCCAGGTTCTTTTCCAAAGCGAGGATGTCTCCGCCGGTGCGCATCGAGAGCGCGAGGCCGATCGCCTCCTTGCCGTTAACCCGGAAGATCGGCTGCGGCGGGTCGGCGTAACCGCGCGTGATCGTGGCAATGTCGCTCAGTTGCAGCATCTTCCCGCCGAAGACGAAATTCACCCGCCGCAAATCCTGCTCGGATTTAAACCGGCCGGTCACGTCCATGAGCACAGTCTCGTTCTGGGTCGTGATTACGCCCGACGGGACGACGGCGTTCTGGGTTACAATAGCCTGGATCAGCTCGAGGCGGTCCATACCGAGCTCGGCCAGGCGTCGAGTCGAGAACTCGACGTAAATCCGCTCGTCCTGCGTGCCGAGGAATTCGGCTTTCGCGACATCTTTGACTCGCAGCAGGCGGGAGCGTGCTTCTTCCACGTAATCGCGCAATTCCCGGCGCGTGAAGCCGTCTGCGGTAAAGCCATAGATGATCCCGTAGGTATCGCCAAATTCATCATTGAAAAACGGACCCACGACTCCTTGAGGCAGGGTCTGCCGGATATCGCCGACCTTTTTGCGGACCTGATACCAAAGGTCCGGTACCTGCTTCTTTGGAGTGGACTCGAGCAGATAGACAAAAATGGTCGATGCCCCGGCCGTGGTATAACTCTTCAAGTAGTAGAGATTCGGTGTGTCTTGCAGCTTCTTCTCGATGCGATCGGTGATCTGCTGCATCGTTTCTTCCTGAGTCGCTCCCGGCCATTCCGTATGAACGACCATCGTCTTGACGGTGAATTCCGGGTCTTCATTGCGGCCTAGGTGCAGATACGCCGAAATACCAGCCACCATGCTTACGATCATGAAGTAGATCGCGAGCGCCTTATGGCGGATCGCCCACTCGGTAAGATTAACGCCCTTCATTAGCCGCCTCCCAACAGCTTCACGGGCTGACCTTCATAGAGCGTCTGAACCCCGGCGGTCACAACTCTTTCCCCGGAGTTCAGCCCGTGCGTGACGATGACCGAGTCCGGCGTATAGCGCGCGATGGTGATCTCACGCTGATGAACGCGCCGATCCTTGGCATCGACCACCCAGACGGCCGGTTTGTTCTCCATCACAGTTAGTGACGAAGAAGGAATCTCGATCAGCGACTCCGGCTTCAACTTCAGCCGCCCAAGCACGGTCGCCCCCAGAAACATTCCGGCTGGCGGATTGGCTAGTTCGACTTTGACTTGATAATTACGCGTGACCGGATCGGCCTGGGGCGATATTTGGCGAACCTTGCCCTCCGCCTTGATCTCTGGGTGATCGGCGAGCCAGACCTCACCCTGTGCACCTATCGACAGACCGTCGCGAATAGCTTGGGCAGGCACGTCGAACACGGCATCACGCCCGGTTTCCTGCGCCACCTGCAGGACCATTTTCCCCGCCGGCACGACCTCGCCCACCTCGGCCCCTTTGTCCGTGATCACTCCGGCTGCATCAGATTTAAGGTCGGTGTAGCTCAACTGTTCCTCGGCGGATTTCAGTTGGGCCTGTGCCGCATCTAACTGTGCTTTCGTCGTCTTCAGTTGGCGCAAGGCGACATCGTATTCATTGGGAGATATGACCTGCTCGTTGAGCAATTGCTTCTGTCGTCTTTCAAAAGCTTGCGATTGATCGAGCGCCGCGCGGGCCGCGGCGACCTCGGCCTGAGCGGAGTTTCGGGCGTTGCGTTCCACTTCGGCATCCAGCAGCGCCACCGTCTGCGCCGCGTGAACCTTGTCACCGACGCCCACGTTCATTTGAATGATCCTTCCGCCAATCCGGAAGGCGAGATTGACCTCATCGCGCGCGCGCAGATGGCCGGAAGCGACCTTGGCGTCTTTAACCTCACGTTGTTCAACCACGACCGAGCGAACGGGACGCACCACCGGCGGCGCCTCCGCTTTCTTCTTGCACGCGCCGAGTGCCAGGAGCGCGAGGACCATCGGGATTGCAAGGCGTCCGAGGCCGAACCGTGGCGGGCAAATGGAATTCAATATTTTCATAAGCGTCTTATTCTTTTCCTCCAATCTTTCGACCAGAAAGAGAGCCTTCGATTGCTTCCTTCATCAGCCGCTTACCAGTTTCGTCCAGGGGACCGGAGCCACTGCCGGGCAATACCCACACGCCGAAGTCTGCGTCACGGCAGTAGTAAACCACGATGTCCTTCTGTGGGATCGCCAGGTAAAAGCTGGCATGAGGTTGCTCTTGGATGAGCCGCTCGAACTCGTCGCGCCACGGATCACCGACGAACTCTTCTTCGTGCTGCTTCAGAGTAACTACTAACTCCTTGATACTAACCGGTCGCAAGGACTCCTCCACGCCCTTGCGCCGCTCCTCCCAGAGTTCCTCGGGATACTTTAACTTATCGAATGGCATAGGTAATGGTCTGGTTAGTTGTTAACGCCCCTTATTTCGGCGCTTTGTGAATGATGTTTCTTGGCCTCCGAAGGCGACCGATAATGTTCCCGCGTAGTTTCGATAGATTGCGCCGTATTGTGTGCGCGCTGCCGTTGCTTCGCCCATATCGGCTAAATTCCTGTTTGTTTTCTGCCAGGGGCTGCCATCGCTTCTTTCATATGTCGTTTCGCCTCCTCTGGCAGGGGACCCATGCCGCTACCGGGTAGGAACCAGACACCGGTATCGTCACCAGGACAGTAAAATATGATTGCCCCTTCCTGAGTGACCGCGCGATAAAAGCTTGCCTCCGGATGCGCCTCAAGAGCACCGACCAGATTGTCCCGATTTGGATCACCTTCAAAGTCAGAGAGCTCCTTAACAAGCTGATGTAGGTCGACAAGGCTCATGGTCTCCAAAGATCCCTGAATGGCTTTCCGCCCTTCTTTACTGACACTCTGCATATCTACAAATTTATCGAATGGCATAGCTTACTTCCCTTGATTAGGTTTGAGGTTGATACGTCGATGGAAGTGCTGTCCGAAAGAAAGAAGAACTGCCGGGCCCCCGTGACATCGAGATGCTGGTTGCACAGACTCCACCGCTCGGTTTGACTATTCTCTTCTTCTTCATCTGGCTTTCGTTGTGCTGATTCGAAGGAGTTTTTATCGTTTGCCGAAACGGCGACGGCTTTCGCGGCAAAATTTGCGAATCGCTAATCGATTCTTGCGTCCGATTCATATCCAAGTCTGGAGCGGCAGCACTCGCCTGTGAAAGAGTATTTTTATTGGTTTGATATAACCAGCAGGCATAACTCAGATGGTCGGTGTTGCCGTGCCAATCCGGTGTTCCTTGGGTGGATCGACGTATCCGCCAAACAGGTAATAATCAGTGCCATTGTTAATATCGACATCGCAGTCATGGCTATCGGCAGTAGCTTGACTGTTGCGAAGGCTGTTGATGGGTAATGAGCGAGCGTCAATTGCAATTTCCATTGCGCTTGCCCTGACATCGTCTCGATCCCGGTTTGCCATTGGCCAACACGGTTCGGCTTCCGCGGAACAGCAAAACGTCTAGGATGGAACCCGGGATAAATCCTCGCTAGCGCTTTCATTTCAAAGTGCTCCACGAACGGAATTCGTTCTGTGTAAGATTACGTCTGTCGCTTCAGCAGGGCCAATCGGCATACTCGCACTTGCATTGCGGTCGCTCACAAAAAGCGGACTGAAGGAAGTTCTAAGTCGGTTGCCACCGCGCCTGCAGCGTTCGAACCAATATCTGAACGCGCCTAACGATAGATCGCCGATCAATTCCTAACGGATATTATCCGGTACGAGATGCAGTGATTCGCAAACATTCAAAAATGAAAACGGCGAAGAACATTCATCGACTGTAAGCCAGCGGTAAGCATCGAGGTAAATCTCACGCTCGATTTTGCTGGTTGCGCCATGCAACCGTCGCAAGTCCCGTGCTGCCTGTTTCAGCACGCCGGCTGCCAACTCGCGTTGGGCGGCCTGCTTGAGGGCAACGGGTACGAATTCACGTTGGCTTCGCTCTGAGGCATCAGCGTCGTTAGCTCATCTACCCATTCGCGTTTGCCTTCCGCAGCGAATCGGTCGCGCACGTTTTTCCACGCGCGCGTCACAACGCTGGACGCCCAGGCAACATCATAGGAATTGACGTCGCCCAAATGAGACGTGGCCTGCATCGCTGCTTCAGCTTTCGGCAGTAGTTCATCGAACGACACAAACTGATGGGCGCCGCCGCGTTTGAGGGCCCGCAGCCGTTCGCGCTCCTTAAGCAAGAAATTTTGCAACGACCCGAGCAGGAAGCTCCGAAGCCGGCCTTTTTCCTGATCAGCCCGGCTCAACGTGTTGTGCTCAAATACATGCTCGAAAAACCCTGGACGACATCTTGCGCATCACCCGGGGAATAGCCGCGGCGACGGATGAATGTATAAAGCGGCGGCCAGTAGGCTTCGCAGAAAGCGGCGAGCGCCTTCCTCGCCTGCTCATCCGATTCGGTTTCGCCCGCCTGCACAACGACCGTCCAATGCATCGTCTGGAACGGCGCACCACCCTCTTGCAGCGTTCCTGGAATCGGCTTCGTAATCGTTAACTATCTCTCCCGAGGCATTACTTGACGATACAAATTTAAAGCGGTTCACTCGGCAAATTGGTGCTCACAAGCGGATCATTGCTGCGCGATGCGCGTGCGACCACACCGGTGAACAACTGCATCGGCAAGTGCAGCCGCAGCCCCCAGGCTTTCTCATCATGGGCGGCGTGTGGAAAACATAAATAAAGAAGATCGCGACCGTAGCGCCAACCTCTACTGACCAAGGCCAGCGCCATTGCGACGGTTACTTCGTAGTTATCACCAGGCCAGCCGCTATCGAGATAGAACCCTACTTTCTGCTTCGGCTCGGTCAGCACTCGTTCGAGCAGATCGTCTTTGTAAGAAAAGGTGCTCGACATGCAGACGGCAGCTCCGAACACTTCCGGATACTGCCAGACGGCGTAGAAAGAAACGACGCCGCCTAGCGAGGAACCCCACATTGTTCGGTCGAGTCGGTCGCCGGTTGTCCTAAGAAACAGTTGCTCAGCAGGCACAAGCTCTTCCACGATCGATCGCGCATAAGCCTCGTAACCCGGCTTGGTATATTCCTCTTCGCGCCGCTCATCCGAGTGAACGCCAACAATGATGAAGTCCTCGATGGCCTGCATCGTCCGCAGGATGTGACTTGTTTCATTTACGCCCCAATCCTTGTGTTGAAACGCTTCGTGGGGAAAAAACAAGTTCTGTCCGTCCTGCATATAAGCAAACGGATAACGCGCCAGCGTGTTCTCTTCATACCCTGGCGGCAAATAAACGCGCAGGCGATGGCGTCGGTTAAGAATGTCTGATTCGATTTCTACCAAAGGTAGGAACCGCCCCTGCGGATTGCTAAAGAAGTAGGGATAAACTAGGCGCGTCTCTTCGCCCGCCATGATCAGCAAATTGTTAGTCCCGACTGCCCAATGCAGGGCGTCGTTCTTGATCAAACAAGGCTTGAAGTAAACGAAGGACTGCTGCGCTTCGACCTCAAATGTTGAGGTGTTGCCGTCGCCGCTGACCTCCACGGGATGAACGTTGCGTTCCCAATCCAACTCAGTGCGGATTACCAGTGTCCCTGTTCCCGCTGGGTAACAAACGCGGAGCGTCCGCTTAAACTTCCTTTTACTCGTCGGCGTCATGTCATCGGGTCGTTGTCCGTTCGTTAAAGCACGATTATAGGATCGGCAGACCGCGTTCTCCCAACCAGCGCCAGTGACGACGGACTCGGCGAGCCGCGTGCAGCCCAAACCGCTCGATTGCGTGGATGCGAATGTGCGCGATCGCGTCGTCAACTGAATTGGTGGCGTGAACTAATTCCAGATCCGATGGCGCGATCATTCCGGCTTTCGCCATTTTGTCGATGAAGGGCAGTATTTCGTCCCAGTAATCGGTGCCCATGATCACGACTGGGAAGTTTTTCATCTTGCGGGTCTGAATCAGAGTGATCGCTTCGAACATTTCGTCGAGTGTTCCCGCGCCACCTGGGAGAATTACAAACGCGTACGAATACTTCACCAGCAGCATCTTGCGGACAAGAAAGTAGTGCAACGTCACGAAGCGATCGAGATAGCTGTTTGGTTTTTGCTCGTGTGGCAACTCAATGTTACAACCCACAGAACGACCAGCGACGTCTTTGGCGCCGCGGTTCGCCGCTTCCATGATTCCCGATCCGCCGCCCGTCATGACGGTGAAACCGAGCCGCGCGATGGCAGCGCCCATCTTTCTAGCGAGATCGTAATATGCGGTGTCGCGTTTAATCCGCGCCGAACCGAAAACGGTTACGCAAGGGCCGACAAAATGCAGAACCCGGAAGCCGCGAATAAAATCGCGCATGACTCGAATGAGAGTGATTAACTCGCGAATGCGTGAGCGGGGTTCTTGAAGGAAGATTTCGTCGGCAAGCGATGGAGATGCAGTTAGAAATAACGAATGCCCATCCAACTCGGCTGATGCGTTGTTTACCATAACACTAGGTGCTCTCCAACACGACGACGGAGCGCGGCGCTACTTCGTAATCGAGTGATTCGAGCGGCCGTTCGCTGCCCAGGTCTGCAATGTCATCGGGACTCGCGCGGCTCGTATCCACGACACGTTTCCACCCCTTGGCGGCACCTTCTTGAATATGAAAACGGATGGGCTGCCACCAGGCATTGATCATCACATACAGATCGCTCGCGCCGTGCAGGCGGTAGGCAACACTGTGCGACTCCGGAGCGAAATCGACCGGGCTGTTTGCGCCATACCAACTCACGTCCTCGCGCCAATAGCTGCTGCGCGCGATGGATGGCCGCGCTTTCCGGAACGCAATCATGTGCTGAACGAAACGAAACACGTTCCGGTTCTTCTCCAGCAACGACCAGTCGAGCCATGTCGTTTCGTTGTCTTGATTGTAGGGATTGTTATTGCCGCGTTGTGTGTTCAGAAACTCATCGCCTGCGCAAAACATTGGTGTGCCGTTCGCGAGCATGAGCAAACAGAAGAAGTTCTTCACTTGTTGCCGGCGCAACGCGAGCACTTCGGCGGGCGCGCTTTCATCGCCTTCCCATCCGCAATTCCAACTGCGATTGTCGTCGGTGCCATCACGATTTGCGTGGCCGTTCGCTTCGTTATGTTTCTGGTTGTAAGAGACGAGATCGTAGAGGCAGAACCCGTCATGGCACGTGACAAAGTTGACGCTCTGGTACGGCCGGTACACATCGCCAGGACCATCGGGAAATAAGTCATCGCTCCCGTAGAGTCGTTGCATCAACGCGCCAACCATCCCGGCATCCCCTTTCACGAACGAGCGCACGTCGTCGCGAAAACGTCCGTTCCATTGGCGCCAGGTTAGCCCGGGAAAACTGCGGCCTAACAGGAACGTACCGAGGTCCCACGCCTCGGCCACCACCCGCACATCGAGTAAGGCCGCGAGCAGGCTGATCTCCGCCACCGCAGCAGGCACATCGAGATCGATGTTACCGTTTTTGTCACGCGCGAAGACCGATGCGAGATCGAATCGAAATCCATCCACGCCCATGCATTCCGACCAATAACGCAAGCTTTTCAACACGAGCGCGCGCACGCTCGGGTGACCGCAGCGTGTCGTGTTGCCACAGCCGCTGATGTCCTGATAATGACCGGCGCCGTCCAGCAGGTAATACCCGCTGTTCTCGATCCCGCGATAGGAATACGTCGGACCGGTCTCATCGCCTTCACAAGTGTGGTTGTAAACCACGTCCAGCCAAATCTCGATGCCGGCGCGGTGAAATGCGCGAACCATTTCGCGAAACTCCGCGACTGCATCGCGCACGGCATAGCAATGATGCGGGGCGAAGAAACTCAGCGTCATGTAGCCCCAAAAGTTACCTTCCTGCGGATCGAACTGCTGCACCGGCATCAGTTCCACCACGGTGACTCCGAGTTCTTTCAAATACGGAATCTTTTCAATCAATCCGAGAAACGTGCCACGTTTCTCCTTTGCGACACCCGAATTAGCGCGGGCCGTGAACCCTTTGACGTGCAGCTCGTAAACGATGGAGTCATGCGTATGCCGTGGCGATGGCCGCTGCGTGCCCCAATCGAATTCCGGCTCAAAACGAGGCAGTACTCCGAGCACTGCGAGCCCGTCATTCCGGCCCGGTTGCCGCGCCGCTTCGCGCGAAAATTCAGGCGGGAAAAACAGTTCTTCGGCATAGGGATCGAACAGGACTTTTTCCGGATCGAAGCGATGTCCGTTTTTCGGGTCCCACGGTCCATGGACTCGGTACGCGTAGTAGCGTGCAGTCGGCGCCGATTCGTTAGGCACAAAGCAATGCCAGATGCGAGCTGTTTTGTTCTGCAGCGGATCGAGTCGAAGCTGGAACACCGGCTCGACGAAATCCGTTTCGCCATACAAGAGCAGCGTCACGCCTGTCGCATAACGCGAGTACAACGAGAAGTTCCATGCCCGCTCTGTTTCCAGCCAGACAACGCCCGGCGGTCCGACACTGCCATCAGTGCGTTCCCACGACCCGACTATAAGGCCTCCGTACCTCATCATACTTGTGTAACCAAAACAATCGCCTGCACCTTTCCTGCTAACTCAGCTTGTGTTGCGAAAGATTGAGCATTTTTTGTTTACCATTGGCGTCAATTTATTCTTGCAGTCTGATTCGGTGCGAAGAACCAGCTTTCCTTTTCCGGCTGGATAGCGAACCCGCAGCGTGCGCTTTAAACTGTGGGCCGTTGTGCGCTTTGTTTTGTCAGTCATTGCAGCCGTAGCTTCAGACTAGCGTCGAGACTATCGGCGAGACACTGGCCCGTCTTTGCTTCCTCCGGAGAAATCTTTGGAAAAAGAGATAGAAGGTACTAGCAACAGACCTAAGCACAGGCCACACGCTGACAAAGCCAGCACTGCGGCATAACCCCAGTGCCCGGCAACCCAGCCTCCGAGTGCGGCTCCAATGACGCCAGCCACGGCGGATGCAGCGGTGAAAAGGCCCATGGCTTCTCCCTTAGTGGTTTTACTACTGGCTGAAAGGCGCGCTGTTAAAGCTGTGCCGCTGACAGTCAGCAGCGACCAGGCAAGAACGACCAGCGTGAAAATAACAAGGGCGAGCCAACTTCGCGCGCTGGGCTGCGTCAGACCCAGCCACAACAGTCCCAGGAACGCCGCCAGGCGCGCACTCATCCCGATTGCGAACACCGTGGTAGCGCTGTAGCGCGTGCACGATTGCCCGGCCCACGGGTAAAGGGTCAGTCCTAGTCCCGCCGCGATCGCGTAGGCGGTGCATGACATCCCGGGCGCCGTACCGAAGACCTGCTCCATCAGCACGGGGTAGAGCGAAAAGAAGGCCGCAGTGCCGATAAAGCTGATCACCCACGAAGCAAGGAAGAGCCCGAAGGGCGAACGCAGAGCCGGCCACACCGGCCGAAATGCTAGCCGCAGTGGGCCGTGTGCAAGAAGTTCCGTGAAGCCATGCGCCCCTTCACTCTGCGGAGGCAGCGAGATCGGCATTGGCGCGGACGGCGGCGTGGGAAAGGAGGGCCGCGTAACCACTATGACTAGGAAAGCGGCAGTTGCACTCAAGCCTGCTGCGACCAGCAATCCAGTGCGCACATCAGCCTGAATAAGCAACCCCGTAAGTAAGAGCCCGCCTACCTGTCCGCCCCCGTAAAATGTTTGCAGCCATCCCATACGCTGTTCCCATTGTTCCTGTGGGCGAGCTTCGACGATGAACGAATTCGCCATAGTGTTCGCTCGCGCCGCGCCGCTACCCTGAAGCAGCGCCAACGCCACCCACACGATCGGCGTGGTCGTGAAGGCGAATGCGACCAGTCCAATGCCGGTGAGTAAGAACCCGCCAATCAGCAGCCAGCGCGGCCAGCGAAGGTACTCGGCGACACGGCCCCACAACGGAGCGGTCAATCCACCCAGACTGAAAGCGGCCATCACCAAGCCGACGTAGAGAGGACTTCCAGCGTGCACGACGGCAAGAGGCAACAGCATCGGAGCCATCCCGCCGATTACGGCCCCTTGTAAGCCGTAGATTAAATACCACGGCTCCACCCACTGTCGCCAGCGGAGCTGGGCGAATGCCTTGCTCTGCGCGAAGCGAGATGTTGGAGTCATCAGATTTTGAAGTGTGACGTCGCGTCTATGTCTGGTTTCGACCCGAGAAGATTTGCAGCAAGCTCTTCGCGCTCTCTGTCTGGCGCTTCATCTTCTTATCCAAAGGTTATGCGGTTTGATCGGCGCGAACTGGGTCCTTCCAACCGAGTGTTGCTCGATATCTACTCGTAACTTAACAAATACTTAGCAAACCAGGCACGTATTTTGCTGCGAATGGTGGCGTTTCCGACCTTAAATGAATATGGGCAGGCGTGCCAATGCCGACGTTACTCTACGCCAGGAGCCCTCTGCGCTCCCGACTAGGGCGATACTGCTACTCGGAGGCACGGGTGGTGCTGATGAGTAGTGTTTATGGTGGTTCCGTCGTACGGTTTGAATCGCACTCCGCCACGCTTGCCGACGCAGATATCCACGACATAGCCGCAGTCGTGCTGGACCAAGGTGTAAAACCCTGCGGGAAGTCCGCGCAGCGCTTCAGTGAACACTCGCGCGCATAATAGCGGGTTGTCTCGCCAGTTGGACTCGGAGATCTGCAGAACTTCGGTTTTCCTAGGTTCGCGAGACCACGGAAATATTGACATGTTGCCGATAAGTCCGCCGGTGATTGCTTCGATTTTCATAAGGATGAATGATTGCAGTTAAGGTTGTTAGGTTTCAATGATCGTCACTAATCCAATTTTGCCGTCTTCGTGTCGACATAGGATGTCTGAGTAACGGCCGCCGAGGAGTTTTAGCGCATCGTACGCCGCAGTGCGTCCAACTTTCGCCAACGATTGCAGGCGCCTAGCGGCTTCGGCTTGTCCAGCCACAGCTCGCCATTTTCAAACAGGGTGCGCAAATGCTCGGGCTGCACCTTCGCTTCTCGCGGTTTCCAGCCGCCCTTGTCGTATTCACCCCAGTCGAAATCCTCGACGGCTACAAAGCCGCCATTTTGTCGTTCCCATGCTGTGCGGGGCCCAAACTCGCGCCCGTCGTTGTTCTTCACGGTCGTGATAACCACCCTGTTGTCCTCAACGGCGTCGCTCGCTGGTTGTAAAATGAATGCACTACGAGGCACGGAGAAAATCAGGTTGCTACCGCTCATCAAATAGGCGAGCGATCGGCCGCGGTGTTTGTCGTCGCTTTTTGGTTTTCGGAGATGGTGAATGATCAAGCAGGCGGGATTCTCTGCGGATTCCGCGAGAACCTTTCGCAATTTGTCGAACGCCTCCTGATAATCTTTTTCCATTGCATCGCGTGCAAGGGCATTCCACGGATCAACCACGACAAGATGCGGTGCGAAATCTCGCATTGCGGCTTTAAGCTCGGCTTGAAATTGCGGGTAAGTGATATTCAAACCCAACGCTGGCGGGGCTGAGATGCGTAGCCATTCGTCCAAATCGTCGGATACACCGAGTTCTTCGAAATCACGATGCAACCTAGCAAGACCGTTCTCATTCTGCAAAATGAGGGTGCGAAATGGGCAATGCACTTCAAAACCTAACCACTGACCACTTCCTCGCGCCCCCGCGATCGCCAGCCATAGAGCGGCGCGACTCTTGCCGCAGCCGGGAGGGCCTGCCAACACCGCGATTGCGCCTCGCTGGATGTGGAAATCGCCGGCCATGTTTTGATTCGCCGGCGGCTCGTAAGCACGCAGCTGGGATGGTTTCCAAAACTCCACCATCGGCGGAGTTGTTTTCGGTTCCGGCAGTGCTGTGGCTCGTGCATCAGTTATGTTGCAGAACTTCGATGCTGCCGACAGCTGATCTTCAGCCAGCGGATCGAAGACTGCTCGACTCGGCAATCCGTCCGTCCGTTCACGCTCTCTTAAGGATTCAGTGGACGGCGGAAGATTTCCGCCATCGCTGCTGGTAGTAGTCACGGCAGCAACTCCCAAAACTTTCGCTGTGCTTCAAAGCAATTCGGGTCAATCCGGCATACGTCAGCCAAATCCTTTCCCGGCTTGCCATCGTCGCGCAAGAGTCCCGACAAATCGAAAGCATCAACTTTTGTCGCGCCTGCATCCTTAATCTGTTGTGCCCAAGGCCCCAGGACCTTCCATCCTGCGGCGTCAACGTGAGGGAAAAGGCGCACATGTTTTCCTTTGAAATAGCGCAGCGCCTCGGCCGCAATCGTTTGTGCAGCAGCGCCGAGCATCGCGACCGGCGCGATTGTTTCGGGTCTTCCTTCGGCGTATGCCAAACTCAGACAGGCGACGAGGTCCGGCGCACCTTCGCAGAACACAACTTTCGGAAAAGGCTCGCTTTCAATGATGCCGACCGGCCAATTCTTGCCCGTGCCCATGCTTTCGCGGCCTATGCTAACGAATTTGGAGATGCACGACGATGGTATGACGAAGGCTTGAAAATAGCGCGCCATTCTGACGATCCGCTTCTGTTGTCAATGCTCTATAATAACCTTGGCGAAATCACCGAAGCCGAAGGGAATTTGGTCGATGCGCGTACGCTTTACGAGCAGGCGGTCAACGTTTTGGAATGTGTAAATCAAATGAATCTGGCTTTTGCCTTGAGCAATCTGGCCGCAGTCGCATATCAGCAATCAGACTATGCAAAGGCAAGATCCTGTTATAGCCAGGCATTGGTCAAAGCTCAGGAATTCGGATCTAAAAAGGCAATCATTTATTGCTTGCATGGGTTTGCTGCTCTCGCGGTGAGTGAAGGACAGCCCGAAATCTCGGCTCAACTATGCGGCGCCGCAGATGCGCTTCGGGAATCAATAGGTATCGAGCAAGAGCCGCATGAGCGAAGACGACGAGATCAATACATCGCCCGAATCGAAGCGATTATCTCTAAGGCGCAATTCCTAGAGGCCATGAAAGTTGGGCGGACAATGAGTCTGGCTGAAGCGGTGGCTCTCGCCAGTTAGACCGACGAGGATCGGAGGTGAGTCGGTGGTTGCCCTTTTGGAAGACTCGTGATGGGGCTGACATGACGGAGGGCTGGCTGCTTTAATGCAAATGCGATCGACGCAGCTCACCACGCCGATAGCCTACTACCCGCCACTCGTTCTTGGAATTTCTGGCCAGCGACACGATGTGGCGAACCGCCAGCAGATCGTCGTCCAGGATGCCGCGCACGGTGACGGTGACCTCCGCCTCCGACGGATTTTCCATGTTATCGTAGGTCGCAGCAACGGCACTAACCACGCCTTCCAAGTCCGGTTCGAGAACGAGCACTGCGATGGTTACCGCGTGACGCGTCTGTTCCGGTGGCAGTTTTGCTTCTCGCTCAAGTAGCGGTGCTTGACCACGGGCTTCGAACTTGACGTTGGTCCATGCGGCATCGGTGTCGGTCGCGGCGAACGTCGTCCCAGCCAACACGAACATCGCGAGCCAATGAAGGATTCGCTCCAGCGATTTCATTAATCGCTTTAAGAATCGCCGCGCTCAACAACGCAAACTTCCTGCCGCAATTTTACCATGCTGCCGTGCTGCAGGATGCCGCGGAAATTTACGCTGGGATAAATCATGCAGTCGCGACCGATCACCGATCCGGGATTAATCACCGAGTTGCAGCCGATCTCACTCCTGTCACCGACGATCGCACCGAATTTTTTCAAGCCGGTGGGAATCGCTCCATCGGGGGTGATTACCGCGATTTCGCCATGGTCGAGTTTGACGTTCGAGAGAATTACGCCGGCGCCAAGATGGGCGTGATGACCGAGGATCGAGTCGCCAACGTAGTTGAAGTGAGGCGCCTGTGCTTCGTCGAAGAGAATGCAATTTTTGAATTCGCATGAGTTGCCCATGACGACGCCGTTACCCGCGATCACGTTTTCGCGAACGTAGCAACCACTGCGAATCTGACAGTTATCACCGATCCACGCCGGCCCTTTCAGCACCGCGCCCTGCTCAACGACGGTTCCTCTGCCAATGAACACGCGATTACTGATGAACGGCTTCCCAATTAGCTCGCCTAAGACCGCTGGTTTCAGCCGAAATTGCAAATAGCTCGCGATCTGTTTGAGCGCGTCCCAGACGTAATTCTGGTTCTCGAACAACTTGGGATGAGCCGTGTGTTCGAGGTCGAGAAAATCGCCAGGCGTAAACATTTTAGTTTGGGGTATGCGTCCCGGTCACAGTTTTCCGAGAGTCACGTATTCGCCGTTTGGTTGCTGGAACCATTCCGGCAGCTCAATGCCCGAGTCTACGATGCTCTCGTAACAATTTTGCGTGATCATTCCCCTGCGGGTGCTCTCGCCGAAAATCGCATAGTTTTTTTCCGTCACGAATAACCGGTGCTCGGGAAGCTTGGGTATGTCGTCCTTTAAATCATCCATCGCTTTAGCGCTGGGAATCTCATCGGGCAGATGCTTGAAGAGATATCGAAGCACTTTTGCGCGCATAAGTTGATGGATCCAAATTTGCCACCAACCTTTACGTTCGAGATAAACATCACCGAACAGATTTTTCACTTTCTTCGGATAGAGTGTGAGCCCGGGAATGCTCAATAGCGCGCGGCATCTGCAGAATAGCAGGCCATCTATTCCCGGTGAACGCATGGCGTGCGAAATCAGGCTCCCGACCTTATCGGTAGGAAGTTGTATCGGGTATTTATCGTCCACGCACCAGTAAATCCATTCTTCGTCATCGATGTCGGCCAGCAAATGCAGGATCGTTCCTTTAATGTCCTCAGGCGCCGCGTGGTACTTAATTCGATCGGTGTCGGTCCCTCGAAACTCCTGGTAGGGAACATGAAAAACAAAAGGGTGATCCGGCCACAGATGTTCGTATTTAAGAATGACATGTCGCGTAATCGGCCGGTAGCGATCACATGTGAGCACAATGGCTTTTATCTTATCCTGCGAACTCATAATCGAACCGCTCAATATCTACCTTGAACTTCGCTGCAACGATATCTCTCGTCCGCGGAGTGTAATATTCCGTATAGTGACGCTCCCGGGGGTTCGCTCTCCGATGCGGCAACTCTTCCTGCAAACCCAGCTTGCGCGCCACAAAAGCCCAATCTTCGTCGAGCCGCTCAAATTTTCCGATAAAATCGGCAAGTACCTTTCCGTTAGGATCAACGAACCAGTCCAACTGATACCGGTGCGGAGAGGAGTGGACGCAGGTGGCGCTGCTGTAATCGATCCAGTCAACAAATTGTTCGAAGCTCATTTGGTTCCTCAGTTGTAACGCTTCAGTCCGCTCATACAGCGATACAATCCGGTCCCACGGATTGCGAACAAATCCGAACTTGAAGTAGGATTCGAATTGCCGGCGCCCGGTTTCTCTTCGGCGCTCCTCCGGCGTGAGCGAATACAGCGCGGCCTTGATACGGTTTGTTCGTCCACCGAATTCGGTCCAGGACGTTTCCATCAGCTGCTTGATCTGCACCAAATTCAGATGCGGCCTCCATGCCTTACCAAGAATGGCCCGCACGCTGGTCGAGCCGGTTTTAGGCACTTCGACAAAGATGCATTTATGTTTGTGGGAGATCATCCGGCGGCGTCATTGTACATTGAAAAATCTTGCGGGCATTAGAAAGTGAAGCCCGACGCGGGTCAGTAGCTCAACCCAGTAGGGCAGTCCCGAAGGCTTTCGGGGTTGGTTCCGGATTGAATTTTTTTTTGGCTACTAGAAACTGAAAGAAAGTGGGTCGGTAGCTCAATCGGTAGAGCAGCGCCCTTTTAAGGCGTTGGTTCCGGGTTCGAGTCCCGGCCGACCCACTTTATTAAATCCCGCAGCGAATCTTTCGGTCTGTTCAATCGAAACACCGACAAACCGGCCGCCGCGGCGGCCTGCCAATCGCGTCCCGGATCGTCGCCGACGTGGAGGACCTCGTTTGGCTTCAAATTGATGATCTTCAGTGCGCGCCGAAAAATTTTTGGATCGGGTTTGTCTGCGCCGAGTTCGCTTGAAATGAAAATCTGACTGAAAAACTTCGACACGCCGAGGTGCTTGAGAATGAAGCGTAAGCGCCCGTCGAAATTCGAAACTACCGCCAGCTGAAATTGTGGCGATAATTGTCGCAGAACGCCCGGGACTTCCGGATAAAGCTCCCAAACACCAGCCTCGGCAAAATGTTCGTAAGCGAGCTCGAAGAAATTATCGCGATCGAGGTCGCTCAATGACGGCGCGACCTTATCCAACACGTGACCAACAAGCTCGCGCCACCAGCCTTTGTCATCGTCCTTGCGCGGGCAATCGATTGGAGGTCGCTGCGGCATTTGCTTCCAAGCCGTGTGAAATGCATGATCGAGTTGTTTAGCGTCTAGCTTCAACCCAATCTCCGCCCCGACGAACGCGTAATGATCTCCCACAGTTTTCGTCAGATAAAAAAGCGTTCCGGCGGCATCGAAAAGGATCGCTTTAATCATTTCGTCGAATGCTCAACTTCGACAGAGCCGCCGGCAAGCGGCCAATATCTGGCGGCCAATGTTGACCCGATGTCGGATTTTGCTTTGCAAAATCTCCCGATATGCATTGCATGATAAGGGCGATGAATGTCTTCGAGGAGTTCCTGGCTTTGCCGGCGCGGAGGCAATCAGCTGGCGAAGAACTGGCGAACAGTGTAAGCCATGGGCTCGGACTCTTGGGAGCGATGATCGGTACACCGATTCTGCTTCTCGCGGCGTCGTACCATGGCAGCCTCTATTTTCTCATTGGTACGAGCATTTTTACCGTGACCATGTTGCTGGTGTACCTCGGGTCTACCGTCTATCACGCTTGGCCGCCGACCCGAGTAAAGTCCATTCTGCAAGTGCTGGATCACTCGGCGATTTTTTTATTGATTGCCGGAACGTATACCCCATTTGCCCTGGGGCCGTTGCGTGACGCTGGCGGGTTAACCATGCTCGGTATTGTCTGGGCACTTGCACTTTTCGGAGTGATCATGAAAGCAACACGCGGCGTGCTGCGTCATCGGAAACTCGGAATGACTCTCTATCTCGGAACGGGGTGGATTGCGTTGGTTTTCATACGTCCGCTTGCGCTGGCAATTCCGTTGTCGGCCCTGCTTTGTTTAATTGCAGGTGGCATTGCCTACACAGCTGGCACTTTATTTTTTGCGAACGAGCGGCTGCGTTATGCCCATTTTGTCTGGCATTTATTCGTGCTCGCCGGAACCAGCTGTCATTTTGCGGCTGTGTTTATTTGTGCGGTTTGAAAAGCGCTGTGCCCACCGTTGGACAAGTTCGCGTGCGCAGCGGATTAATTGGGATGCTGCCAATCGAGCACACTGATCCGGTTAACGCGAAAATTCTTGCGGTTTCAGAGGACAAGATTGAAGGATTCGTTCGAGAGCCTTTTGAAGAAATTGCGAAGCGCTCGGGGGTGAGCGTCGAGATCGTAATGGCGCGTATCGCCGGCATGTTGCGCGCGGGGACGATTCGTCGCGTCCGTCAAACCTTGCTTGCGACCAACCTTGCCGAGGGCGCGCTGGTGGCGTGGAAAGTGCCGGAAGATAAGATCGATGCTGCGTTCGACTGGATGTTTCAACGTGATCCGTTTTCCGGTCATGTTGTGCTGCGCTCTACCGACACTGTTAGCGCCGGATCCGACTACAAACTTTGGACGACTCTGAAAGTTCCTCAGGGATTTTCGCTGCAAACGCATTGCGAATTGCTGACAAAGAAAGTTGGCGCCGAGCGTTTTCGTCTGATGCCGGCCAAAGGAATCTTTACTCTCGGGGTAGGGCACGTTCGCCGGAAAACTATTGAGCCCGGAAGCAAGGCGGATCAGCCGGCAGAAATGATTCCCGTGCAGCTTGTCGAACTGAACGAGCGCGAGTGGAATATTCTGGTTGCTCTCAAGCGCGAATTTGCCCCGGAAGAAATCACGCCGTCCCCGTGGGTTTCGCGGGCAAACGAAGCCGGCGTATCCCTAAAGGAGTTCTGTCGTGTCGCCGAAGATTTGAATGCGCGGAAGATTGTCGGCCGCTTTTCAACATTTCTGGAACACGTCAAACCATCCTCCGGCGGTGTGCGGGTCACACGATTTAACGCGCTGTTTCATTGGGCCGTGCCACCGGGCCGCGAAATTGAGACGGGAGGCGAAGTTGGTCGTCATCATATCCTGACGCACTGCTACTGGCGCGAAGCCGGTCCGGAATTCCGGAATGTCAACATCATGGCTGTGGCGCACGGTACGGATAAACGATTGCTTCTCGGTCATAAGGCCGCCATTGATGAGCATCTTCGCGCGAGCAATATCCCGGTTTCCTACACGAACGTGTTCTGGGGCGGACGCAGCGAGATTAAACCGTCCGAGATCTCGCCAAAGGCATATCGGGAGTGGTTGTCCGAGCAGGGAAAATTGTAGCCGCGGGCGTTGACCGCGACAGTGGTGTGTGTGCAACCTGCTAGCTGCGAGCGGCGCCCTCGGCCACAGCCGCTTTCGAGAACTCGTCGCGATACGCCAGATCGAGATTCTGCAGAAGCGCCACGGCGAATTTCTGGCGATCGACTTTTCGGCCTATTGCCGTCGCGAGGGAAATGGCCCTGTCCCGGAGTTCCACGGGAAGATCGTCGCAGGATTGGTTTACGTTAATTCCGACGCCGACTACAGCCAGGTGTGGTGCGTTCTTTTGTGCGCGCATTTCCACCAGCACACCGGCCACTTTGCGTCCGAAAAGCTGGATATCGTTAGGCAACTTAATCACTGGCTCTACGTCGAACACCGTTCGAATCGTCTCGGAGATGCCTTTAATCGCCCAAATCGTCAGCCGCCCTGAATGGCTGAGCTGGATTCCGGGTCGGAGCAGAATCGAAAACCAAAGTCCCTTGCCCTTTGTTGATTCCCACCGGTTACCGCGCTGACCGCGGCCGCTGGTTTGGTGTTCGGCGAAAAGAACCAACCCTTCTGGTGCGGGTCGCGCAATTTGTGCCGATGAGAACTGCAAAATGACATCGTTGGTAGAGCTGGTTTCTTCGACCACGATGATTTCCCGGCCGATGAGAATTGCCCCGGTGAGTTCGGCCTTGAGTTGATCCGCGATCAAACGGTCCAACTTCTCAACCGTGGACATGAGTGATTTCTAACCCGAGATCAATCGCAGGTGCAGCGTTTGTTAGCGCGCCGACAGAAATGTAATCGACGCCCGTGGCTGCGATGCGACGGACGGTCTTGAGCGTGACGCCGCCGCTTGCTTCGAATTTGATGCTATTCCTTCGCAGCGCCAGAGCTTCACGAATTTGGGCCGGCGCCATGTTATCCAGTAGGATGACGTCTATGCCATCAATCTCAACAAAAGCTCTTACCTGCTCTAAATTGTCAGCCTCGACTTCGATGCGGACGTTCGGTCGTTCCTTGCGAAGGCGGCGAATTTGGTCGGCAAACCCGGAAAGCCCTCCGAAAGCGGCGAGATGATTATCCTTTACCAGAACCATGTCGTACAAGCCGGAACGGTGATTGATGCCACCACCAGCCATCACTGCGGCCTTTTGCAATGCTCGCATCCCGGGCGTCGTTTTGCGCGTATCCAGTATCTTGGCCGGGTGATTTCCGGCGGCGTCAACAAACTGACGAGTGAGTGTTGCGACGCCGCAAAGGCGTTGAAGAAAATTAAGCGCAACGCGCTCGGCCTTGAGAATTGAGCGCGCAAGGCCCCGCACTTCGATGACAACGTCGCCGGCAACCACCGCGTCACCGTCCTTGTGGACGGGCTGGACATCAGTTGCGGAATCGACCCTTCGAAAAACCTCCGCGGCGGTCCCGGTTCCCGCAACGATCGCTGCTTCATGCGCAACGATGCGTCCTGTTGCCCGCAGCGTTTCGGGCACGAAAAACTCGGTTGTGATGTCACCGTTCCCAATGTCTTCTTCTAGTGCAGCAGCGATTGGGTCGTAATCGTCAGGCTTCATGGAGGCGCAGAAGCCGCATGATACGAGCAAAATCCAAGCCCGTCCATCGCACGGACACGCATCCGGTATTTGGTACGCCCCGGACAGGGGCGTAGCGAGCCTTGCTGAAATCAACACCCTCCTTGCTCTCGCAGTTGCCGCCGTACAAAAATTGATTCGGGCAGCGCACGCTAAGGAGAAACAACTTCCAGAAGAACTCGTGCAACCGCCCGAATCGCCTTAACCTGTTAGATTGGACAGTGGGCAATAACCGTCGTTCGAACTTTTTTACCAAAAATTCGTGTCTGGTCACCCTGCCAGTGTGCGCGCGCCGACACGCGCTTATATAACAGGCTTGGATTCGAGGAATTTGGGCACCAGAGACGTGGTCTCGTTCTTACAGGAGAGTTGCCTGCACGGGGCTCGCGACTTGGGCTGCTTCCTCACGCACTTCCTGAAGAAGCGACTTAAACTCGCATTTTTCCAGGGCTGCTATAAGGGCTGGATAATCGGGCCTGATTCGCAGCTCATCGATAGCCACCGGTAATGCTATCTCGCAATCCAAATCGACCATTTTCCGGTTTTGCAATATCTGCTCGCGAGAGTTCGCCAGTTTCTCCCGCGTGCGCGCGCTCTTCACCTTGTCGACGTTGTCCAATAAGCCATCCAGACTGCCAAATTCGCGAATCAATGCGGCGGCGCTCTTACGGCCTATTCCGGCTCCCGGGATGTTGTCGACGGAATCGCCGGTCAACGCGAGCACGTCGCCGATGAGCCTGGGCGGGACGTCCCATTTTGCGGTCACTTCGTCTTCACCCAATAACGTGAATGCATCCTTGGGCGATGCCAGGTCCGCTTTGGCTGTCGTGTAGACTTTCGTGCAGGGGCCCACGAGTTGAAATAAATCTTTGTCGTTTGTTGCAAGCACCACTTCCATACCTGGCCGTCTGCAAGCGGCAATCGCATAGCAACCTATCAGGTCGTCGGCTTCAGTATTCGGGAGCGAAATGCTTCGGAAGCCGAGCGACGGGGTGAGCTCCTGAATGAACTCGAGCTGCGGGACCATCGGTTTAGGCATTTCCTTGCGCGTTTCCTTGTAGGCAGGCTGTAGCTGCACTCGCCTCTGCGGCATGCCTTCGTCCCAGATCACTGCGCCCAGGTCGGGTTGTAAATGTTTCACCATTAGCCGCAGCGTTTTTGTGAACCCGAAGATGGCGTTAGTCGGTTCACCGCGGGAATTCGACAGATTCGGGATGGCAAAAAACGAGCGGTAAACGTAGTAGTGACCGTCGATGAGCAGCAGTTTCATTATAAAGGCTGACGCTGGATTCTGAATGCATGATGCTGGATGATCAAGGAATGACCGAGGAATGGATGGTGCGGGTGCAGGGCAGGGAATACGGCCCGGCCGAC
>JBLMXD010000101.1:0-3858 GCA_050257575.1 Alphaproteobacteria bacterium
CTTTCGTTTTCAAGCGCGAGTGGCCGAAGCAAACCTGCGACCTGAGCGACTTCGCGCAGCGATGGATGGCGCAATGTGCCTCCGGCTGACGTGACAAGCACCGGCAGGTCTCGGGTGGTCAGGTGGAAGCGGTTGCTCAAGGCCTGGCCTTGTTCGCTCTCAAATTCGATCAGTCGATGCGGGATGTGGTTTTTATCCAGAAAATCGTCGAGGTGATGGCCGTCGCGCGCATCGCGCGCAGCGAGAACACGCAGACCCGCAAACTCGCGATCGCGGCGCAAACGCCGGCGTCGCATGATGAGCGCGTCAACGATTGTTTTACTGACCCCCGGCAGTTCGGCCAATGCACGTCGAAGTTCGGCTGCCGGCACACAGAGGATCTCTGCGTCGTCCGATGTCACTCGCGCGGTAGCAAGCGCGGATGTTCCTTGCAACATTGCAACGTCGCCGATGAAGTCGCGTTCGTGCGCCACGGCGAGTTCCTGCTCGATATCGTCCCGTTGCTCCACAACTTGGATTTCGCCGCGCAAAACAATTGTCAGACCCATGTCGCGCTGCCCGGCCTTGAACACGATATCGCCGCGCTTTATGACACGACGCTCTCCGAGTGGTTCAAGCAGCGAAAGCTGGTGATCGTCGAGCTTTGCGAAGGCAACACTTTCGGTGTCCCGGTAAAATTGCTCGTCATCATTTTGCTCGTTAGCCACGGCACAAACCTTACGCCCGACTCGAGACAATCCAAATTGCCATGTAATGCGTCGTTTGGACGATTAGGACACAGCGGTCCCGAAAATCTTCCCGATGATTGCCGTAGCCGCCATTGCGAGCGCGCCCCAGAAAGCCACTCTGCCGCCACCGATCCACGGAGAAGCACCGCCGGCCCGTGCAGCGATTGCGCCGAGTGCAGCCAGACAAACGAGTGAAGCTCCGGCAATGGTAAGTGGAAGATGAGTCAACGGTGCGAAGATCACCACGAGTAATGGCAGCGCGGCTCCAAGCGCAAATGTTGCGGCGGATGCCGCTGCCGCCTGAAGTGGGCGAGCGGCCATCTGATCTGTTATGCCGAGTTCGTCGCGCGCATGCGCAGCAAGCGCGTCGTGCGCCATCAACTGCAGTGCGACCGTTCGAGCGAGTTCCGGTTCGAGACCTCTCTGGACATAAATATCAGCGAGTTCTTTTTCTTCGGCCGGTCGCTGTGTCGCTAACTCGCCTTTTTCGGTAGCAAGGTCGGCCTTTTCTGTGTCGGCTTGGGAACTCACTGAAACATATTCACCGGCCGCCATCGAGAGCGCGCCGGCGACAAGACCCGCGACACCTGCCAGCAGTATGGCCGGACGCGGGGAACCTGCGGCGGCAACTCCAACTACCAGACTCGCCGTGGACACGATGCCGTCGTCTGCGCCGAGCACGGCTGCACGCAACCATCCAATCCTCTCAGTCCTGTGGCGTTCCGAGTGCCTCATTCAGTTCTCTTTTTAGCCTCATTGGAAATTGAAGCAACAGCTGTACGAGAACTTCAGCATCAGATTTATCAATTACTCCTCTAAAGTCGCTTGCACGCCTTAGGGCATGCGTGAACAAGTCTTTATGCCGAGCCGTACTTACGAATTTGTTCAGCTTGACGTATTCACACAGACGCCGCTTGCGGGTAATCCGCTTGCCGTTTTCTACGACGCTCGCGGACTGGATGACGCGGAGATGCAAGCGTTGGCACGGGAGATGAATCTCTCGGAAACGACGTTCATTTTTCCGCGCGATGATGCGACTGAGATTAAAGAAGGAAAAAAAGTCCGCATCTTCACGGTTCAGGAGGAGTTGCCGTTTGCCGGACATCCAACGCTCGGGACGGCGTTGTCCTTGTACGCATCCGATTCGAAGAGACCAGTCCAGATCACCCTGGATTTGAAAGCGGGAAAGATTCCGGTGCGCTTCACTCAAAAGTCGGAGAATGCCGCCTGGAATCGAGTGGACGGACAGGTATTTGGTGAAATGCGCCAACGCGATCCCGAATTTGGAGCGACACTTTCACGGGAAGAGGTCGCTCACGTCATTGGAATCGCTGTGGACGAACTTTCTTCGAATTGGCCAATTCAAGCTGTATCGACCGGATTGACTTTTACGATTGTCCCATTCTGCAATCAGCAAACGCTTGCCAGTTTGAAGTTCAGGTACGCGCAAGCGGCAGAATTTTTGAAGAAGACTGGTGCTAACTTCTTTTACTTTCTGTGTCCCGAACGGCATGGAGACTGGCTGGAAGCTCGAGCGCGAATGTTTTTCTACGGTGGCGAAGATCCTGCCACGGGCTCGGCTGCTGGATGCGCTGCCAGCTGGATGGCGCGACACGGAGTTGCGAACAGTGATGAGCAGGTAGTGATTCGGCAGGGTGCCGAGTGCCATCGCCCAAGCGAGATGTACGTGCGGGCAAAGCGGGAAGGGGATAACGTGACTGACGTCCGCGTAGGTGGCTACGCCGTCGAAATTCTGCGCGGAACAGTAGCGCTGTGAAGAAGCCTGCGTATCGCTCTACGCGCGAGGCGCATCAAGAACATGCCAGGAGGATGAGAAACTCGCTGGAAGGGTTTGGTTTTGCCGTATCCACATGGGGGCAGTTCTTCAAGAACCTTGCGACGAGAATGTAATTCGCTCCGAGCCAGCGGGGGTACCTTGCTCGAAGGCCCGCGGTCGCTGGATTCTCGCTGCGACCATTCTCGCTTCGAGCATGGCCTTTATCGATGGGACGGTTGTAAATGTGGCATTGCCTGCGTTGCAGACAAACCTCGGTGCCACAGCGGTGGACGTGCAATGGGTGGTCGAGTCGTACGCGCTTTTTCTTTCTGCCTTTTTGCTGGTCGGCGGTTCGTTAGGTGATCATTATGGACGTCGCCGTATCTTCCTGCTGGGTGTTGTGATTTTCGCGGTTGCGTCGGGCGTATGCGGTCTTGCCGGAAACACTCGTCAATTGATCGTGGCTCGCGCATTTCAAGGATGCGGCGCGGCACTTCTTGTTCCGGGTAGCCTTGCAATCATTAGCAATTCTTTCTCCGAGCAGGAACGCGGGCTTGCAATTGGAGTATGGTCGGGTTTCAGCGCCATTACTACCGCAATCGGACCGGTCCTCGGCGGATGGCTGATCCAGCATATTTCATGGCGTGCCGTGTTTTTTATTAATCTTCCGCTCGCACTTCTTGTGATATTAATCTCGCTCCGGCACGTCGCAGAAACCTCGAACGAAGAGAGCACGCGAGTCGATTGGTTTGGCGCAGGTTTGGCAGCACTCGGTCTCGGCGCGTTGGTTTACGGATTGATCGAGTCCTCCCAAGCCGGTTTTGCGGATCGCTCGGTGATCATCGTGATCACGGTGGCCATTGCGGTTTTGATTCTGTTTTTGTTCGTGCAGTGGCGTGTGTCGCAGCCGATGTTGCCCTTGACACTATTTCGTTCGCGTACATTCGCCGGGACGAATTTCTTAACTTTTCTGCTTTACGCTGCGCTGGGCGGAACATTTTTTTTCCTTCCATTAAATCTCATTCAGGTTCAACAGTATTCGCCGACTGCTGCTGGCGCTGCGCTGTTACCATTCATACTGATCCTGTCTTTTCTTTCGCGTTGGTCTGGCGGACTCGTTGCGCGTTACGGTCCCAGGCCTCCGCTCGTTGTCGGCCCGCTGATCGCAGCCGTGGGTTATTCGCTTTTCATGGTGCCGGGAATAAGCGGTAGTTACTGGACAAATTTTTTTCCACCGGTTGTTGTGCTGGGCTTGGGCATGGCCATCACCGTGGCACCACTCACCACGACGGTCATGGGTTCAATCCCGCAGGACCGCGCCGGAATCGCATCGGGTGTGAACAATGCCGTGGC
>JBLMXD010000102.1:0-11586 GCA_050257575.1 Alphaproteobacteria bacterium
AATCGAATTCCAGGCCCGCTCAATCACGATCTTCGCCACGGCAGCAAATTGCAGCTTCTTCTTCACGTAGTCGCGAATCTTCAGATCATTGTGCAAAAACGAGGGAAATTCCTGCGGCGACGCATACCAGCGCGAGCGCCAGTCGCGATTCACGTTCAGGCGAAACCCAATTGGATTAACTTTTTGTCCCATAATCTTACAGTAACTATTTCTTCGGCTTCGCTGACCGCTTCGATTTTGTAGATTTTTGATCCACCGTGGCGGCTGTTTCCTCTGTGGCTTTTCCCTTCAGCTCCTTCTTTGCAGCTTTCTTTTCGGCTTCCCGCTTCGCTTGTCGTTTCTCTCGCGTTTCAATAGGGATCTCGTCTGAAAGTACGATACGGATGTGACTGGTGCGCTTTAAAATCCGGCTGGCACTACCACGAGCACGCGCCATGATCCGCTTAAACGTCGGCCCTTCGCCCACTGTCGCTTCTTTCACCACCAGGCCGTCCGGTTTAAGGTTTGCGTTATTCTCCGCATTGGCGATCGCGCTCTTCAGCGTTTTGCCAATTAAGAGTGCCGCCTTTTTCGGTGTAAATGTCAGCAGGTCCAGTGCAGCCGAAACCGGCAGACCTTGGATCTCACGCGTGACCTCGCGCACCTTGAAGGGCGAAATCCGCGCATACCTGTATGTTGATCTGACTTCCATCGCTTCGCGGGTTAAAAAGTTAAAAGGGTTACAACGTTACAACGAAAACGTCGTTTCGTCCTGACAATGTAATTTTTTGTAACTCTTTTAACCTTTCCTTTACCTTAAGCTCACATCGGGTTGCGCATCCACCTGGAGGCGGTCTCCCACTCTAATTTTTTCCTTTTTCGAATCCATTTCCTGAATTACCGCGCCACAAATTTTCTGCCGCACGTCCACGACACGCAGGCTCGCGATCCTTCGGTCATCGCGCATTACGCGCAACGGCATCCCAATCTTGACCCCTTGCTTTTCGCCCAGGTTGCCAACGACGAAGGACCACTCCTCCTTGACGCTGATGACGCTCCCGTCCATCAAAGTCGGCTCCGGCGCCTGTGCCGGGTTGCTTATCTTGGTATCGAGGTCGTTTGTCCGACGTAATTGCGTCTCGACATCCATCCGCGCCTGCGCATCAGCACTCTGCGAAGTTTTCAGGTAGCGCAAGATCGTTTCGTTGAGGCGCAACATCTGGTCGCGATACTCGTCGCGGGCTTTCTGAGCCAGTTGAAGATCGCTCACCGCAGCAAGCAAACGCTGCTCGAGTTTCGCCCGGTCCTTGCTAGCCGAGGCGAGGCCAAGCGCTTCCATTCGCAATTGAAGATCGGAATATTTGCGGCGCAACTCTTCCGCCTCCGCGTTGGATTCTGCCAGGCTGCTCGTCAATGCCTTGACCGATTCCTCAGCGATTGACAACTGTCTTCGCAACTCCTCGATTTCTGCCGACAAACGTCCCGTAGACGACGATTGCGTTACCGTTTCAATATTGGACTCTGACAAAGAACTATTCCCCTGCGCGTACGCGCAAAACCCAAGTGCAAATTGCAGATTGAAAATCGCAAGTTGCACAACCGCGCGACGTAGCCGCGCGCTGCCAACCTGCAATCTACAATCTGCAATCTGCAATTATTTCGTCACCTTCGCCGTGTGCGAACCGTGTTTCCTAAACACGCGTGTAGGTGAAAACTCGCCGAGCTTATGCCCAACCATGTTCTCGGTAACAAAAACGGAGTTAAACGTCTTCCCGTTATGCACCAGAAACGTATGGCCGACAAAGTCCGGCGTCACCATCGAGCGCCGCGACCAGGTCTTGATCGGTTTCTTAACGCCCGACGCGTTCATCTTGTCGATCTTCTCAAGAAGGTGCGACTCGACGAAGGGCCCTTTCTTTAGCGATCTAGCCATAAATTGCAAGCGATTCGTGATTTGCGAATCGAAATTCGCAAACCGATTCGCATTCTAAGCCTTCTTTTTAGCTCGTCTCCTTTCCAAAATGAACCGGTCACTCGCCTTACGTTTCGCGCGAGTTTTGAAACCTTTCGCCAACTGCCCCCAGGGACTGACCGGATGATGGCGCCCACCGCCGCCTTTCGATTTTCCCTGACCGCCACCCATGGGATGATCGATGGGATTCATCACCATGCCGCGCACGTGCGGCCGACGGCCTCGCCAGCGAGTCCGTCCGGCTTTGCCGCTGGACACATTCATGTGATCGACGTTGCCGACCTGACCAATGGTCGCAAAGCAATTCTCGTTGATCCGGCGAATTTCGCCCGAGGGCATCTTCACCAGCGCGTAACCGGCTTCGAGAGCGGTTAGAGTCGCCTGTTGCCCGGCCGAACGCGCGACCTGGCCCCCGCGCCCCGGAATCAATTCGATGTTGTGGACGTTAGTGCCCATAGGAATAGCGCGGAGCGGCAGCGCGTTTCCCAACTCAGGAGCAACATCATTTCCGGCTGTAATGGTTGTTCCAACCCGAAGTCCGTTCGGCGCAAGAATGTAGTTTAGTTCCCCGTCAACATATTTGATCAAAGCAATCCGTGCGGAGCGGTTCGGATCGTACTCGATCCCGATTACTTCCGCTGCGACTCCACGCTTGTGCCGCTTGAAATCCACCCTCCGATATTTGTGTTTGTGACCGCCACCAATGTGTCGCGATGTCAACCGACCGTAACTGTTGCGACCTCCGGTTTTGTTCTTCGGTTCAAGCAGCCTTCGCTCCGGGCGCTTTTTCGTAATTTCCTCGAAGGCAGGCAGCGACTTGAAACGCTGTGCAGGCGTTAAAGGACGAAATTCTTTTAAGGCCATATCTCTTGCGATCAGATTAGATCGATCTTTTCGCCCTCCTTCAAAGTCACGATCGCTTTTTTCCAACGCGGGCGACGGCCCAGCGGTCCCCGCAGCCGTTTCTCCTTGCCCGCGTAATTGCAAGTGTTGACATCAACCACCGTTTTCTGGAAAAGGCGTTCGATCGCGTTCTTGATCTGAATCTTGTTGGCCTTCGGGCTGACGCGAAACACATATTTGTTCTGCTTCTCGCTCATCAACGTTGACTTTTCCGTCAACGACGCGGTCTTAATAATCTCGTGGGGTTCGCTCATTTTATCACGCCGCGGCTTTCGACGAAGGCGCACGGGTTCTTTCCGCCAGCTTTTCCAGGGCCTTTTGCGTAACGAGGATTTTCTGGAACCCGAGCAATTGCTCCGTATTGACGTCGGAAGCGGTGGCAAGTTGCGCCGGCTTCACATTGCGGGCCGACTTGTAAGTTTTTTCGTCAAATGAATCGGCAACGACGAGCACTTTTTTGGCATCGGTCTGTTTCCTTAGAAGATCGACAAAAGCCTTCGTTTTCATCTTCGACACAACGAAGTCGTCAATGGTCAACACATCTCCTGCATTGATGCGTTCGCTAAGCGCTTTTCGAAAAGCGAGTCTTCGAACTGACTTCGAAACTTTCTTGGAATAATCACGCGGCTTTGGCCCGAAAACGACGCCGCCGCCTCGCCAAATCGGAGACGACTTGTAACCGGCGCGGGCGCGACCGGTTCCTTTTTGTCGCCACGGTTTTGCGCCTGACAAATCAACCTCGGCTTTAGTCTTTGTATTAGCCGAACCCGAGCGGCGCCCTGCGCGCATGGCGACAATGACATCGTGCACAGCCTGCGTGCCGCGACCATCGTCTATGATGTCGATCTTTGCGTCTTTCGCCGCGGCTTTGGTCAGAACTTTCGCGCTCATTTCTTCTGCGCCATTTCTCTCAAGGTTTTCGGCTTCTTCGCCTTCTCTTCTTCCTCATGCTTTCGGTGTTCAGCATGAAGCGCCAGCAGGCGTTCAGGATGTTTAATCGCGGGACGAACAATAACGTAACTGCCGTTCGCTCCCGGTACCGCTCCGCTCACCAAAATGGTTTTTTCCGTCTCGCGCACCTGAATGACCTGGAGATTCTGCACCGTCACGCGCCGATCACCCATATGACCCGGCATCCCCTGGTTTTTCCAAATGCGGCCCGGCGTGGAACGGTTGCCGACTGCACCAATACGCCGATGCATCTTTGAACCGTGCGCCGCGCCTTGCCCCGCGAAGTTGTGCTTTTTCATCACGCCCTGAAAACCTTTACCTTTGGAGCGGCCAATCACATCGACGAAGTCACCCGCCTGAAATTGCGTAATGCTTAGGTTGATTTCCCCTTCGGGAGGATCCTTCTGCAGGCGAAATTCACGGACAAATCTCTGCGGCTCGACACCGGCCTTTTTAAATTCACCGAGCAACGCTTTGGTCACGCGCGATTCCTTTTGCACGGCGAACCCCACCTGCACCGCCGAATAACCGTCGTTCTCTTCGGTCAAACTGCGCAACAAAACATTATCGCCGGCAGCGATTACAGTTACGGGACATAACCGGCCGTTTGCGTCGTAAACGCTGGTCATGCCAATTTTTTGTCCTAGAAGTCCGATGCTCATGAGCGTTTGACCGCGAATGTTTCAGAGGCGCTCCCGGTTAAATCTTAATGGTGATATCAACGCCCGCAGGCAAATTCAGTTTCTTTAGTTCGTCCACCGTCTTCGCCGTCGGCTCGATGATGTCCAGCAGCCGTTTGTGAGTGCGAATTTCAAACTGTTCCATCGATTTCTTGTCCACGTGCGGAGACCGATTAACCGTAAATTTTTCGATCAACGTCGGCAGCGGAATCGGCCCTGCCACCCGTGCTCCTGTGCGCTTGGCGGTATCCACAATCTCGACAGCGGATTGGTCCAGCATGCGGTGATCGAATGCCTTCAGGCGAATGCGGATGCGCTGGCCATTGCTCATTTGGCCTCCTTTTGATCAAGAATCGCAGCAACCAGATTCGCCGGGACAGGCTCAAAGTGCGACGGCTCCATCGAATAACTCGACCGGCCTTTCGACAACGACCGGATCGCTGTTGCGTACCCGAACAACTCTGCGAGCGGCACCATCGCATGAATAATCACCATGTTTCCGCGCGTCTCGATACTGCTGATCGCGCCACGCCGCCGGCTCAAGTCGCCGCAAATATCTCCCTGATATTCTTCCGGAGTGATGTTCTCCACCTTCATGATCGGCTCCAGAAGAATGGGTTTGCCCTGCTTAAAGCCGTCTTTCATTGCGAAAATCGACGCCATTTTGAACGCGAGCTCGCTGGAATCGACTTCGTGGAAGGAACCGTAGACAATGTCTACCTCAACATCGACAACAGGATAGCCGCCCAAGACGCCGTTGAGCACCGCTTCTTCGATACCCTTTTTCACGGCGGGGATGTATTCTCTCGGAATAATTCCGCCGACGATCTTGTTCTCAACCGTTAGACCGTTACCCCGTGCAGCTGGACGCACGTCCACTTCTACGTGCCCATACTGACCGCGACCGCCTGATTGCTTGATTAACTTGCCAACGCCATGGGCGCCGCTGGTAATCGTTTCGCGATACGCGATCTGCGGTTTCCCGGCATTCGCGTCTACTTTGAATTCCCGGAACATACGGTCCCGGATAATTTCCAAGTGCAACTCACCCATTCCGGCGATGATCGTTTGGCCGGTGTCTTCATGCGTATAAACGCGGAACGTCGGGTCTTCCTCGGCGAGGCGTTGCAACGCGGTGGCCATCTTTTCCTGATCCAGCTTGGTCTTCGGCTCAATCGCCATTGAGATAACCGGATCGGGAAACGACGGCGGCTCGAGAAGAATGGGGTGATCCTCGTCACAGAGCGTGTCGCCAGTAGTAATGTTCTTAATTCCTACAATGGCGGCGATATCGCCCGAGTAACAGGTCTCGATGTCCTCGCGTTTGTCCGCCTGGATCTGAATTAAACGCGAAATCCGCTCACGTTTGTTCGTGCGCGGATTGTAAACCGTGTCGCCTTTGCTGAGCGAGCCCGAGTAAACGCGAAAGAACACGAGCTTGCCGACAAATGGATCGCTCCACAGCTTAAACGCGATGGAACAGAACGTGCCGTTGTCGTCGGTCACCGCTTCCATCGGCTCGCCCGTGTCGGGATTCTGTCCTTTAGCTGGCGGGATGTCGAGCGGGCTAGGCAGGTAATCAACAACTGCGTCGACCAAATATTGAATGCCGATGTTCTTCAGCGCAGATCCGCCGATCACCGGCACAAATTTGTTGGCGATTGTTTGCCGCCGAATTCCAGCCTTCAACAGTTCCGGCGTAACAGGCTTTTCATGGATCACAGCCTCAGCGACCTCGTCATCGATGTTGGAGACTTGTTCGACCAAATTCTTATATGCTTTGTCGACGGCATCGACGTACTCCTTCGGCACATCAGTCACTTCATATGTAGACCCAAGCTGATCGTCATCGGAGTAAATGATCGCCTTCTTGTTGATAACGTCGAGCTGGCCGCGCAGTTGATCTTCCTTACCGAGCGGCAACAAAACCGGCCACGCATTTGCACCGAGTTTTTTATGGATGCTGTCGACTGACATTTCAAAATCAGCGCCGACGCGATCCATTTTGTTAATGAACGCCAGACGCGGCACGTTGTACTTGGTTGCCTGGCGCCAGACGGTTTCGGATTGCGGCTGCACGCCGGCCACGCCGTCGAAAACTGCGATCGCACCATCGAGCACGCGCAAGGAACGCTCCACCTCGGCGGTGAAATCGACGTGCCCGGGCGTGTCGATGATATTGATGCGCTGCTTGATGCCTTCGAAAATTTTGTAAACGCCTTCCTCTTTGCGCTGCGCCCAACTGCATGTTGTGGCAGCGGACGTAATCGTGATGCCGCGTTCGCGCTCTTGCTCCATCCAATCGGTAACGGTGGTGCCTTCGTGCACTTCTCCCATCTTGTGGATCATGCCGGTATAAAAGAGAACGCGCTCGGTGATCGTCGTTTTTCCGGCGTCAATGTGCGCCGCGATTCCGATGTTCCGCGTGCGCTCCAGAGGGAACTTGCGGTTTGGCGAATTTGGGTTTTTCGCCGGAGCTTTCCTTTGTTCCATGGTCGCCGTTGCCATAATTGTCACCACCTGAAATGCGCAAACGCGCGATTTGCCTGTGCCATCTTATGTGTATCGTCGCGTTTCTTGATGGCGTTACCCTGGCCGGCAGCCGCGTCCTTGAGTTCTTGCGCCAGCGCTTCTGCCAGTGGTAATCCCTTGCGTCCGTCGGCAAATCTCACGATCCAGCGCGTGGCCAGCGAGATTTGCCGGGCAGGCGTTACTTCCATCGGCACCTGATAGGTGGCACCACCGACCCGACGGGATCGCACCTCGAGTCTGGGACGGACGTTATCGACTGCCTTGTTTACGATTTCCAAAGGATCAACTGAATCGGAGCCTTCGCGCGATTTATCAATCGCGGTGTACACCACGCGTTCGGCAAGAGATTTCTTGCCGCGCTTCATCACCGTAGTGATGAGACGAGCTACTGCCGGACTCCCATATCGGGAATCGACTTGCTCTTCTTTTTTGTGAACTCTTCTCCGCCGCGACATTGTCGATCGTCTGTTTCAAATTTGATTTGTTTTATTTGTCCGCCGCCGGCGCTGCTTTCGCTGCGCCGCCTCCACCGGCCGCCCCGCCCTTCGGCCGCTTTGCTCCGTACTTGGAGCGACCGCGTCGCCGACCATCCACACCCAGCGCATCGAGGGTTCCGCGCACAATGTGATAGCGCACGCCAGGCAAATCCTTCACCCGTCCACCGCGCACGAGCACGATCGAGTGCTCCTGCAAATTATGTCCCTCGCCCGGAATGTAGGCAATCACTTCCTGACCGTTCGTCAACCGCACTTTGGCCACTTTGCGCAGGGCGGAATTTGGCTTCTTCGGGGTGCGCGTCATCACCTGCACACACACACCGCGCCGCTGCGGACAATTCGCCAGCGCCGGTGACTTCGATTTCACCGACACCTTGCGGCGTCCTTTTCGAATCAGCTGATTGATCGTGGGCATTTTCCAAATTCTAAAAATAAAGCGCCGCCAAAAGGGGTCGTGCTCCGGGCGACAAAAAAACCCGCTTCAGGCCGCGCAACAAACTCAACTCACGCGCCTAATGCGGTAAGCGCGGAAGATAGAGGGAAAATCGTGATTCGCAAAGAATATTTTGTGCGTTGAATTGTCATTGTGCGCGAAGTCGAGGAATCTCCATGCCACATGCAGAATGCCTTTGAAGTTGTGGCGAGCGATGGCCTGTCAAAAGGACGACGCGGTCGATTAACAACCGGCCATGGCGTGATCGACACACCGGCGTTCATGCCGGTGGGCACACAAGGTTCCGTGAAAGGCGTCAGCCCGCGTGAACTGCACGAATTGAACGCACAGATCATTCTCGGGAACACCTATCACTTGTTCGTTAGGCCCGGGCTCGACGTCGTCAAGCAAGTTGGTGGCCTGCATCGTTTCATGGGTTGGGATGGATCGATTCTCACCGACAGCGGCGGCTATCAGATCTTCTCCCTGGCAAAGTTGCGGAAGATCACCGAGGAAGGCGTCGAATTTCAAAATCACATCGACGGCGCGCGTGCATTCATTTCGCCCGAAATTGCCGTCGAAATTCAAGCGACGCTCGGCAGCGACATTGCCATGGTGCTCGATGAATGTGTTCCCTATCCATGCGAATACGATTACGCGGCCCGAAGCGCGGAATTGACCGCGCGCTGGGCAAAAAGATGCAAAGAATGGAAAGAGCGAAATGGCGAAATGGCGATCGGGAGAGTCACCGAGTCGTCCACTCCCCGATTCCTTCATGCGTTGTTGTTCGGCATCGTCCAGGGCGGGACGTTTGAGGATTTGCGCAAAGAAAACGCGCAGGCCGTTGTGACTCTCGATTTCGACGGTTACGCAATTGGCGGTGTAAGTGTTGGCGAACCGGAAGAAGAAATGATGCGCGCCGTTGAATCGGCGGAACCGTTCCTGCCGACCAACAAGCCGCGTTACGCCATGGGGCTCGGCACGCCGCCGCAAATGCTGGAAATGATAGCGCGCGGGATCGACATGTTCGATTGTGTGCTGCCGACGCGCCTGGCCCGAAATGGAACTGCGTTCACAGCCAAGGGCACCCTGAATTTGAAGAACGCAGAGTTCGCATTCGAAAAGGGACCCATCGAGGAAAGGTGCGGGTGCGCCGCATGCTCCGAATTTTCTCGGAGCTATATTCGTCATCTGATCAAGGCGGAAGAGATACTGGGACTACGCCTGATCACTCTGCATAATTTGCATCTATATCTGAGCCTCATGAGCCGGGCACGTACGGAAATTGAGCGCGGGACATTCGACCGATTTCGCAAGGACTTTGTTGCAGAGTACAAAACGCGGGAAGTAGTGGACCCAGGGTGAGCTTGAGAGTTGGGCAGGAACGCAGTATCCGAATGGTAAGTCAGGCGAACGCTATGAAAAACATGGTTAAGCCTATTGGCGCGACAATTTTTGCCGCTATTGCACTTTGCACACCGCTCGGCGCCCAAACAACGACGCAGGAAGCGAGTTCTCCTTCGGCTTCTCCAAAAAGATCTCTCAGAGAGTACCCGCGTGCCCGGTTGGTGCCGTATCACGGAATGATTTCTGCGGTAGATAAAAATGCGAAGACGGTCACGATCGCCGGAAAACGAAGTACCCGAAGTTTCAAGATCACAGATGCGACGACAATTACCAAAGACGGAGAAAAGATAAGTCTCGGCGACATCAAGCAAAACGATGAAGTGAGCGGTTCATATTTGAAGACAAGCGACGGCACGATTGAGGCCAGAACGATCAAGATTGGGCCCGTCAAACGCAAGGCAACACCCACACCGTCGCCAACGCCGATTCGTTAGTCCATATGACCGTCAGTGGGAACTGCCCAAAGACAAAGGCAGGGTGATCCGCCGCATCAGCGACCCATCGCAAGACGTTCGGCAAGAAGACGGGGCAAACCAGCCTTGGTGATTTTCTTTTGCGCAGTCGCCAGATCGTACTTCACCCGTAGCAACTCGACGAGGTTGTTGTCGACATCGTAGATGCAATATGCGGCACGCCAGTTTCCATCGCGCGGCTGGCCCACGCTTCCAGCGTTGATGAAGTATTTCCGGCCAGGCTCGATGCGAATATGCTCGGTCGAGTGACGTCTGACGCCTTCGTCGCGAACAAACACCATCGGCACATGGGTGTGGCCGAAAAAACAGACGGGTGTGCGTTGGTAGGTAAAACTTGCTACGGCATCGAGGTTGTTAAACACGTAGCCCCACTGTCCGGGCGTATCGAGCGTGGCGTGCACAATCGTAAAATCGTGCACCCGGCGCTGTAATGGAAGGCTGCGCAACCATTCCTTGTGCTGGTCGTTCAAATGTTCACGGGTCCAGTCAATGGCGCGCTCGGCCAGTTCGTTGAAACGTTCTGATGACGCAGGAAAGGTCGCCTGCTCGTCGTGATTGCCTTTGACGGTGGGGCAATCGAGCTGGCGGATAACATCGATGCATTCACCCGGGTTTGCGTTGTAACCCACCACATCGCCAAGGCAGACAAAGTGCGTACATCTCCGCTGGCGCGCGTCTGCCATGACGGCTTCGAGCGCTTCGAGATTGGAATGGATGTCACTGAAAATTGCGAACCGCATTGCTAACCGGCTTAGACCGTTAAAAGCTAGAACGTTACAAAGGAAGCGGGTGGACGCACCAACGTTTTAACGCTTCACATTTTGCAGCGGCCATTACTCAACGATTCAATAATTAGTCGATTACCGTTTGCCCAGCTTGTCAGGAATTCGTTGGTCCTGCGGAATGCCGAGTTTGTCTTCAAGAAACTTTAGCCGCTTAATCAAAGTAGGCAGCCGCTCCTTCTCCCCCTCATTATAAAGGCTGCGCAACCGCTCATATGCTTCCTGCTCACGGCCCTCGCTGTATGAAAGCTCGTAAGCCGAGAAACGACGGTCCCAGGGTGCGGCTTCGGGTAATGTCGCTGCCTTGGCGTAGTACTCCGCGGCCCGCTCGTGGTCTTTGTATTTCTCCTTGTACAGACGGGCCATTGCTTCGTACAGCTCGGGGCGATCGGGATTGTTTTTTATTCCGCGTTCGAGGAAATCCTTTCCAAGCGCAAAGTATTCGCGCTGCGCCTTGACTCGCAGGGCCAGACGCGGCTGCTTGAGATCGTTCATCGCCGCAACACTCGCATTCCAGGCCATATGCCAGGCGGCTGTATCCCAGAACAGGAGCACCCGCGGTTGCAACGTGGTGATTTGCCGGAACAACCACAGCATTCGGCCCCACTGTGTGTTTTCCCATGAGGCGTATGCCTGGATAAAAAGGGCATCGGCTACGATTGCGCGAAATCCGCTCAGTGCCGCGATGAAACCCAGTTGCCCAATTTTTTCGCGAAGATCGAGATTAAATTCCACGCCGCGAAAATGCTCCTGCCGGTGGAGCGCAGCCAGATCGCGTTCGACAGGCAATTTGAGAAAGCCCACTAGGACTAACACCCCCAGCACGATCAGGCCCCGTGTCATAATTCTTTTCCGTAAAACACAAAGACCGCCAGCAACGTGTAAATCACTGTGTAGAAAATTCCGAGCAGCGCAGTCTTGATAAAAACGGCCATCGAAATGGCGGTGCCGGCGACGATGTCATCGACCAGATTGAA